>JALOOK010000003.1 GCA_025454445.1 Oscillatoria sp. Prado101
TTGAGCACATCCCTTGTGGCCCAGATTTGGGGCCCGCCCGCCCCGACAGGGAAATTTGTGTACAATTTGTACACAAATTGGCAAGCCAATATGTCAAGTGACCGGCTTGATTGCCGGTTGAATCACATCCCTTGTGGCCCTGATTTGTGGCCCGCCTGCCCCGACTGGAAAATTTGGTGCCCATTGGGCACCAAATTGGGAAGCAAATATGTCAAGTGACCGGCTAGATTGCCAGTGGCAATTGGGCATTGGGCATTGGGCAAAAAGCTGTGAGTCTTTCCTATGCCCCATGCGCCATGCGCCCCGATCCATGCGCCATGCCATTAATGTCCGCGCGCAGTATGACTGCTGCCATAATCTCAAATCTCAAATCTCACATCTCCCTTTAGGCAGATAGCTGGCGGAAACCCGACCGGCACCCCGCAGCTGCCGGTAATACGCCCTGCTGACTTCATCCCCTTCCTCCGAGAGGACATCCGTGCCAATGCCGTTGCGCCCCTGGGTTTTTCCGGAACTGTGGATGTAGCGCCCCTCACCGAGATACAGCCCTACATGGGTGGCTTTGTGCGCCGGCCCGAAAAACACCAGATCCCCAGGCTGCAAAGAAGCCAGAGGCACCGGCACCGCGAACGCCTCCTGCTGGTAAGCATCCCTGGGCAGCCAAATCCCCGCTGAAACAAAAGCCGCTTGCACCAGTCCCGAACAGTCGTAGTTTGGCCCCACCGTGCCGCCCCAGAGGTATTCGTTGGGCGTTTGCATGGCGGCGCGAGTGAAGGCAATCACTTGAGGCAACCGCTCTTTTATTTCTGCTTCCGAGAGTGAGCGGGGTTGATAGGGGCGATCCGCCGGTTCGAGAAGGTCAAGATCCGAGATAGCCAGCCAGCCTGGATAGTCATCCTCACACAGCTGGACTTGGATGTCGGTGCTGGCTATATCCTCTGCGTCGCCGAAGGGTAGGGATAGAATTCGCAACTGCCGCCCGCAGGCGGCTTGAGTTGCCAAACTAGCGCATTTGGGAGAATCATAGAGGTTCAGGAAAGCTGAACAGCGGTACTCACACTCACTTAAGGAAGCTGAGTTAGAAGTCAGGGCTGCTTGCAGCTGGGCCAGAGAAACCATTTCCGTGATTGTTTACTGCTGATAGTGGACTGTTGATTGTGCGCTGTCGCTTGTTGCTTCTGATTTGCTGATCAGCTGCAACCTTCCCTGTGCAACTGCTTGCCCGTTAGCCATTACTCGCGTGATTACAGATGATAGCGTTTTTCCGTAAAGACGAACAATTAGATGCCTTTGGCACCGGCGTGCTAGAGGCAACCTGGAAGCAATTTCCCAATTTAGCTGCCAGTCAAATCGCCATGACATGGATAGTGTACGATCCGCCGGTGCCGGTGAATACCGGCGGTGCCCTCTCGCCGGAAGCCTTCTGGCAGCATCCCGTGCGCGGGTTTAGCTATCGCGGCGATCAGCGCATCTACCCAGCTAGTGTGGTGAAGCTGTTCTATCTCGTGGCGGCACACGAGTGGATGGAAAAAGGCATGATCCAGCCTTCCGCTGAGTTGGACAGAGCCATCCGGGATATGATAGTCGATTCCAGCAATGACGCCACCGGTCTAGTGGTGGATGTGCTCACCGGCACCACCGGCGGGCCCGAACTCCCGCCTGGGCCATTTGAAACCTGGAAAACCCAGCGCCATATCGTTAACCGCTACTTCCAGTCCTTGGGCTGGCCTGAGTTAGAGCATATTAACGTCAACCAAAAAACCTGGTGTGATGGGCCTTACGGTCGGGAGCGAGCCGCCTTGGGCGAGATGATGGAAAATCGCAATATGCTGACCACAAATGCCGCCGCCCGTCTGACGCACAGTATTATTGGGGGGGTGGCTGTCTCGTCGCCGCGCTCGCAAGCGATGATGGATCTGATGAAGCGCAGTCTTGACCCAGCGGATTTGGAAGCCGATCCAGAAAATCAGGTCACGGGTTTCTTGGGTGCCGGTGTGCCCCTCGATGCCGGCGTCTGGTCTAAAGCCGGTTTGACCAGCCAAGTCCGCCACGACGCCGCTTACATTGAGCTGCCTGACCGGCAGCCCTATCTGCTGGTAGTGTTCACCGAAGGCAAGGATCACAGTCAGAACGAAGCGATTTTGCCCTTTGTCTCCCAGCAAATCGCGGCCTCTGTGGAACGCCTCAGTTAGCTAGGAGCGAAATTTCCCACAGACTGCTGTGGAGACGCGACTTGTCGCGTCTCCAGGCTGCCATCTGGATCGCACCGGCACCGGCACGTCCTGACTGGGATATATGGGCTTTCGCTCCTGGTTGGTACGGAGAAGGAGGGATTCGAACCCTCGGTGCGGAGTTACCTGCCGCACAACAGATTAGCAATCTGCCGCTTTCGACCGCTCAGCCACCTCTCCTCGGCTCACAAGTATTTATAGTAGCACAGCTTTTTCCCGCAGTGACAAGCAAGTTGAAAAATTTTTTTTCGGCGATTTTGTGGCCATTTCTGCCGCTCCGCCGCCGGCTGGCCCGGTGGCTGGCCCGGTGGCCAGGGGCTGTGGGCCGGACTGGGTGTGCGGGGAGCCGGTGTTCGAGGAACGCCAGTTGAGTTGAGTCAGGTGCGTTAATAACGCACCGAGAATGCGGGTTAAACTGCAGCTTTTAGCTGCTGAGCCGCCTCGTTGAGTTTTTGGGTGCCAATTTTCGTTTGCCTGATGCCGGTGGCGGTTTCAGCAGCTCCTTGATTGAGGCTGTTCATGGCATTCACCACCTGCTCAATAGCAGTCGCCTGCTGTCTAGCACTCAGGGAGATTTGCTGGACGTTCAAAACAATATCGCTGACGGCACTGACAATAGCAGCAACGGTTTTTGTGCCCTCCTCCGTGACGGTCACAGTCGAACGGGTTGCCTGCTGAATATCCCCTACGAGGTTATTAATTTGCTCGGCTGAAGTGCGACTGCGCTCGGAAAGTTTGCGAATCTCGGCAGCCACTACGCCGAACCCCCTGCCGTGTTCGCCGGCGCGGACAGCCTCCACGGAAGCGTTGAGCGCCAGCATATTGGTTTGGTCAGCAAAATTGCTCACCGTATTGGCAATTTTATTTATCTGGCTGACTAGCTGGCTTAACTGCACAATCTGACCGGCAATTTCCGCCATTTTCTCTCTCAAGCTAACCCCGTCTGTCACAGTTTGCTGACTGGTTTCGCCGCTCGTTCCGTTGGCGAAGATTAATACCTGAGACGCGCCCAGAGCAGCTGCTTCTGCTTGCTCCGCTGATTTTTGCGAGGAAGCGCCCAACTCATCCATCGTCACGGTAGTTTCCTGCACCGCAAACGCCTGCTGGCTTGCCAAACGTTCTTGCTCCTCTATAGTCGCCAGAACTTGCACGGAGAAAGAGGAGACAGCAGCGGTGAGATCCCGGATTAAGCTCACCAGCTTTCGCACAATCGCAATTCCCAGAGCGAGGACGGCGATTAGAGATAAAAATGCCACGTTAAAAGCAACTGTCTGAAATGACGTCAGGGGATCGAAAACTACATCTTTTGGCAATTGCGAGACAAAAATTAAAGGGTTTTGCTTGTTTTTGGGGTTGAGATAGAGAGTGTAGAAGCTCAGCAGCTGTTTCGCTCCTTCGGAAATAACACCCTGTTCTCCAGATAGCAGTTGACCGGCAATCTTTTCTGGATAGTCCCGGCTGACTTTCTCTTCTTTGTTCAGTTCAAAACCGAATTCTTTTTGCGGTTCTGGATGAGACAGGTAGTACCCATCCCGATTCAGGACGAAAAGCTGGCTGCTTTGCAACTGACTTTCTTTGAGCATATCTAAAAATGATTCAGCCCGCACAGTGGCCATCAGAATCCCTTTTTTCTTGCCATCCTGGCTGTAAATCGGGGTGCTGTATCGAACTGCAGGAGTGTGGGGCACTCTTATTTTTCCATTTTCTTTATACAGGCTCACAGGAGAAACGTAGATTTCTCTCGGCTCCAATTTTATAGTTTCGATAAAATCCTCCGTGTCTGCCAGATTCCGCAACTCGGAAGGGGATAAAATATTGACAATACCGCTAGCCGCATCCACTCGTACCATCTCCTTGCCATTTTCATTTAGATAGCGGAGGTTTATATAATAGGGTTTGGCCTCTATCATGCCGGCAAAGATAATTTGTAAGCGACCGACCCACGCTTCGTAAGAGGACTTGTCTTTTTTGTCAACCCCACCTCCCTCTCTAGCCCTGACGATTCCTTGGACGGGCGGAGTCTCGGCTAAGTACAAAATATCCTTGCCGATCGTGTCTAAAAATGTTTCTACCCTAGCGGCGCTGTCGGCGGTTTTCTGCTCAATCTTATCCAGGGATAGCTTGGTGATTGTTTGCGTGGAGGAAGAAATACTGTAACCAACTACAAGCATAACTGGAATCAGGGTACTGACAATTAGCAGGGCAATCAGTCTATTCGTAAATTTGCGAAAGTATGTCCCAATCATATTTTAGCTATCCGGAATTTATCCCTTTATATCTTTATCTTTACAGGCAGGGCAAAAAGGTCTGGTTAATCACCAATAATCAAAGAGAAAAAATCATAAATTGGCAATTTATTGAGGGCTGGCGGATAGGATTTTATAGCAATAGACAGTCAGTGCGCGGACACCAGGCGAGACGCCTGTCTTACGAGGGATAGGCGTAGGGCAGGCTTTCCCTCCGACCTCAAGGTCTAATGTCATAACCTAAGTGACTGCTGCTATAACACGCCTACTCAGAAAATCCTAAAGAAGCACGATTTTAAAAATAATTGTCTGCTGAAAGGTAGGCGGCTGGCAGGGGTTGCGATAAAATTTGTTGCACTTGCCAGCGCAACCGCTCGTATCCAGTCAGAGACAATCGCGCTCGGTAGGGGCGGGTGTGCTGAGCGCCAAAGCCCCAGGATGGGGGCTGGGCAAGCAGATAATCTTTGTTCTCCGCAGCTATGTTGGATAAACCGGCCCATACAGCGATAGAAAATAGATGCCTCAGGACATAATATCACAGGCAACGGCTGCGCACTCGCAAGGCAAGGATAAAACCGTCTTGTCTTGGGAAGTCGGAAAAATTGGCGGCATGGGAGGGGCGGGTTTATTGACACTCTTTGCAGCGCCACAGATATGTCGGGCGAACCGGCGTTGCAGCCGTTCGTTGCGCAGTTGGGCTTTAGCCCAACTGCGAACAGGTGAACCGGCAGGTGGGGGCGGGGAAAGCTGACACTCGTTGCTGCGCCAGAGATATCTCGGCGCTCACCCGCCCCTACAAGCCATCAGTGCGAGCCAATGTCACTGGACAGTTGGCTGTTTCTCAGCTGAAAGTTGGCCCACCGGCACGCGGGGCAGCCGGTGCTTGAAGCCGCAGAGAATCTCCCAGGAAATTGTTCCGAGTTTAGCAGCCCAGTCCTCAGCTGAGATCAGACCGGCACCATCACACCCGAGCAGAGTCACGACTTCACCGACTTGCAAATCGGGAATGCTGCTGACATCGAGCATCATTTGATCCATCGTAATCGCTCCCACTTGGGGCACCATTTGGCCCCGAACTAACACGTTCATTTTATTAGAAAGGTTGCGGGGAACGCCGTCGGCATAGCCAATCCCCACCACAGCTAGGCGCATCTCTTTGTCGGCAACGAATTGATGGCCATAGCTGACGCCCGTTCCCGCTTCCAGCGTCTTGACTTGCGTCACCCGCGCCTTGACTTGCAGCACCGGCTGCAGGTCTATTCTCTGTTTGAGATGTTCCGCTGGGTAAAGGCCGTAAATGGCCAGCCCGACGCGCACGATGTCCAGGTGCAGGGCTGGGTCTGTTAGCGTCGCCGCTGAGTTAGCAAAGTGCAGGCGGGGGAGGGGAATGCCGGCGGCTTGGAGAAGCCCGATCGCAGCCTGAAACCGCGCCCGCTGCTGCTGCATGCCGGTGGGATCTGGACTGTCTGCTGTGGCGAAGTGGGAATAGATACTGGCAATCGTCAGATTGGGCAGACGCCGCACCAGCCCGACAAACTCAGCCGCCTGCTGCCAGGGCACCCCCAAGCGAGACATGCCGGTGTCCAGCTTGACGTGCACCGGCATTACTGTCAGCGAGTCCAGCGTTTCGGAAAAAACCAGAGCTTGCTGCGGCGTGCACAGGGTGGGCTGCAAGCGCCAGCGAACCTGCGCCCGGATTTGCTCTGGGGTGTTGGTAGCGCCCAAAACTAGCACCGGCGCTTGTATCCCCGCTTCTCGCAATTCAATCCCTTCGGGAATTGTGGCCACCCCCAGCCAACTCGCACCGGCACTGAGCGCCGTCTGGGCCACCGTCACCGCACCGTGGCCGTATGCGTCCGCTTTTACCACAGCCATCAGTTGCGTCTTGGGCGACAGCAGCTGCTTTAACTGCCGCACATTACTGGCGATCGCCGGCAAGTTAATTTCCACCCACGCCCGATCGCACCGCATCGATGCCAGACTTGGACTCCGATCCCAACTTAGCATTTGCACTCACTCCTGTTTCACTCACACCACTTTGAACTCCAGACCAAAATTGTCCTCCGGACAGGTACAGCCCACTGCTGGGCGGCAGAAGTTTTTTCCCCGTTCCCAGATAGCATCTGGAAGGGGGGAAATGGAACGAGTATCATTTCTGCCACGCCGCACAGCAGACAGCCTGTCCTGTTGATTTTAGATTTTAGATTTTAGACTGGGTGAGAACTTTTAGCCTTTCTCTTTTGTTCTGCTGTCAGATCGCTCCAGAGCCGGTTCAATTTCACACAAATCAACCGGATATCATCTCAACAAAGCCGCTTCCCGTAGCGCTCGTATCCCGTTTTTGTAAATTTTCGTGAAGGTGAGGGCCGGTTGCAGGGTGGGTTCCGCTGCGCGGAACGCACACCACGCCTTGACATTTTCAATTTTATAGTGTATGGAGGAAACATCCAGCCTGTGGAGCGGAGGCGGGCGGGTGCGTCGCTTTTCAATCCCTGAGAGGGATTTATCTGAAAAAGGCGGAAAGGGCGTGAGGAGCAGGGAAATCGGCAGCCAGATAGCCCCAGGTTCCTCATGGCTCTCTCTTGCGCCCGCAGTCGTCCGGCTTCCTGCAAATTACAATTAATCAACTAAACTTGATATCCGCCTTCACCGAAGCGCTCCCGCCCCACAGGTGCAACTCCTGCCTCCAGTGATGGGCACCCTTACTGGAACGATAGCGTTATCAGCCCAGTTGCATAACAAGGAGACGAAGGGCGACGGCTGCATGGCCCTAGCCAAAGCCAATTAACAGTCAGGGGAGCATCGCTTCAAGGCCCTCGATCGGCCAACTCTCAGCAGGCGTGCCAGCATAATATAGCAGTATTCACTTAGGTTATGACATTAAGGCATGCATGCGCATGGGGCTCACGCGCATGGCCCCAGGCGCAGAGGAAAGACTCACAGATGCATGGGATGATGCCCAATGCCTGATCGCCCACTGCCCGATCGCCCACTGCCCGATCGCCCACTGCCCTAATGATCGACTTCTCGCCGAAACTCCAACCCCTAACCCCTAACCCCCAACCCTCAATCCCTAATCCCCAGTCCAAGGCCAAGAGGAGATGGCCACTGATCTTCTCGCCGGCAGGCGCACTCCCAGGACTCAGCGACACCGGCGTTTCCAGCAAAAGTGGCGGGGGGCCGGCTTAGGAAGTTAAAATCTGAGGGCTTGCCCACCTGATAGCTTTCAGCACAAAGAGGCCAGAATATGAAACAATTTTACCTCAGCAAGCGTTTAATTAACCGTTTTTTAGGCATCTGTGTTATCCTGGTTGCTTGTCTAGCAGCCGTACTGTGGAAGCACCCTGAGTTCCATGAGCAATCGGGGGTGGTGCCGGTGGAGTCAGAGCCGGTGGAAATTGCGGTGAACGAACCGATTCAGCCGATTCCACTGCATCTGAAACTCGACGCTGGAAAAGTGGCCCTAGGAGAGAAGCTCTTTGACGATCCGCATCTGTCGCACAATAATACTATCGCTTGCGTGACTTGCCACAACTTTAAGACAGGAGGCGTGGATCGATTAAATTTTTCCAGAGGCATGAACGGTGCGCTGACTTCTGTCAACACACTCACCGTCTTTAACAGCGGGTTCAACTTTAAACTGAATTGGGATGGCAGCGCCGAGACACTAGAAGAGCAGGTCGATAAAGCAATCCACAATTCCAAAGACTTGAATGCTAATTGGGCAGAAGTCGTCAGCAAGTTGAAGAAATACCCAGAGTATGTTAAACTGTTTGGGCAGCTGTATACAGACGGCATCACCGAAGACAGCATCAAAGATGCGATTGCCACCTTTGAGCTATCGCTCTACACTCCCAATTCCCGTTTTGACAAATTTCTGCGCGGCAATATGGCTGCTCTCAGCTATAAAGAAAAAGAAGGCTATCACATATTTAAAGATTACGGCTGTGCCAGCTGTCACCAAGGGGTGAATGTGGGCGGCAATCTTTTCCAGAAATTTGGTGTTATGGGAGATTACTTTGCCGATAGAGGCAAGATAACAAAAGCAGATTTGGGCAGATTTAACGTCACCGGCAATCCGCAAGACAAGTACGTTTTTAAGGTTCCCAGCCTTAGAAACATTACCCTGACAGCGCCTTATTTTCACGATGGCTCTGCCAAAACGCTGCCAGAGGCAATTGCTGTGATGGCCAAGTATCAGCTGGGACGCCAGCTGTCGCCAGAAGAGATCGACCTGATTGTTAAGTTTTTAACAACCCTGACTGGTGAATATAAAGGTAGCCCATTATGAAATTTGCCGACGAGCAAAAAATTGCGCTCGCCTCAATGGTGCTGATTGTCTTCAGTTTTTTACTGGGCAACTACCTGGCCATTGATTTTAACCAGCACAACCGCTTTAACGAGAATTTACACCAGCTAAAGGAAATAGATGCCACCCTCAATAAGGACGTTTTTGAATTGAGGTATGGATTGTTAACACACTACGACCGGACTGTCAAGGATTTGAAGAAAATTAAAACCCTGCAAAACGATCTGAAGCGAACTCCGAGCTTTATTGATAAAAAAGGGCGGGCCGAAATCCAGCAAATTTTGCAAGCGCACACAGCTGTTCAGACGCAAAAAGAGAGTTTAATCGAACAATTCAAGTCCCAGAATGCCCAGCTGAAAAATTCCCTCTACTATTTCCCAGTCTTGGCCACAGAACTGGCCGGACAAGCTTCGCGAAAAGGAGACTGGGAGTTGGCTGCCCTTGTCAACGACATGCTGCGAGACGTACTAATTTATAACTTGACGGCGAGTGAAGAGCTGGCTCCGAAAATAAACAGCGATATTGACCGGCTGCTAGAAAAGCGAGAGGATTACAGTTTGGCGGTGAGCGGTTCAGACCTGGAGCTGTTATTCGCGCACGCGAGAGTGATTTTAGAAAACAAGCCTCAGGTAGATGCGCTGCTGAAAGAGCTGGTTTTACTGCCGACATCGGAGCGCAGCGAGTCACTCCACAGAGCCTACAATCTCTCCTATGAAAAAGCCCTTGAAAAAGTGGGCGTTTACCGTTTTTTGCTGTATCTATTTTCCACGGTTTCGCTGGCTGTAATTTCCGGCTACATCATCATCAAATTGAGAAAAGCGGGACGGGCAGTGAGCGAAGCCAAAGAGAAACTGCAGTTGGCGCTGTCAGCAACGCAGCAAGCGGAAGAAAAATATCGCAGCATCTTTGAGAACTCGACGGACGGGATTTTCCAGACAGCACCGACGGGGGAATACCTGAACGCCAACCCCACATTAGCCCACATTTATGGCTACTCCTCACCGGCAGAACTGATGGCGGAAATCACCGACATCAGCAAGCAAGTCTACACTGACCCCAAGCGGCGTGCCGAGTTCATCGCTGCCATGCAACAGCAAGATGCTATCGCTCAGTTTGAATCACAAGTGTATCGCAAAGATGGCAGCATCATCTGGATTTCCGAGAACGCCCGCGCGGTGCGCGACAGCGAAGGCAATTTGCTCTACTATGAAGGCACCGTCGAAGACATCACCAACCGCAAGCAAATGGAAGCGGCGCTCCTTTCTAGCGATACCCGACTGCGAATGCAGCAGGAGGCGCTGATAGAACTGGCTCACTGCCAGCCCCTGTACACCGGCGATCTGAGCGCGGCGCTGCGGGAGATTGCCGAAACAGGGGCTTACATCCTGGGCGTAGAGCGGGCCTCGGTGTGGCTCTACAGCGACGACCGGCAGTCGCTGCGCTGCGCTGAACTCTACCAACTGACTGCCAACGGGCATTCAGCCGGCGTTGAGCTGTGCGCCAAACACTATCCCAGCTATTTCCAAGCAATGCAAACCGACTGCACTATTGCGGCAGATGACGCCAGCACCGACCCCCGAACGCGGGAGCTTTTGGCCAACTATCTCACTCCTCTGGGGATTTCCTCTGTGCTGGACGTGACACTGCGTCTCGGCGGGCGGACAGTGGGGGTGCTGTGTCTGGAACAGGTCGGGGCACCCAGAAAGTGGGCCTTAGAAGAAGAAAACTTCGCCGGCTATCTGGCTTATATGGCAACTCTGGCAATGGAGGCGTGCGAGCGCAAGCAGGCGCAAGAAGCCTTGCGTCAGGAACGAGAAAAAGCCGAGCGCTTGCTGCTCAATATTTTGCCCGAGCCGATAGCCGAGCGCCTGAAACAGGACACCGGCTCCATTGCCGACAGCTTCGAGGAAGTTACGGTTTTATTTGCCGATATCGTTGGCTTTACTGAGCTTTCTGCCAGCATTTCTCCCGGTGAATTGGTAGAGCTGCTCAACCAGATATTTTCCCGGTTTGACCGGCTCGCAGAAAAGCACGATTTAGAGAAAATCAAGACCATTGGCGACGCCTATATGGCGGTTGGCGGCTTGCCGGTGCCCAGCAAAAACCACGCCGAGGCGGTGGCGGAAATGGCCCTCGACATGCAGAAGGAAATCCGCAGACTGAGCGCCGAGACGGGCCAAACCTTTAACATCCGGGTGGGCATAAATACTGGCCCTGTGGTAGCCGGTGTGATTGGCCTGAAAAAATTTATTTACGACTTGTGGGGCGATACTGTAAATACCGCCAGCCGTATGGAATCTCACGGTATTGCCGGCGGGATTCAGGTAACGGATACCACCTACGATCTCTTGCGCCATAAGTACGAGTTTCAGCTGCGGGGTGCGATTAAGGTAAAAGGCAAGGGGGAGATGGTTACTTATCTGCTCACCGGCAAGGCCACCTGTAGGGTGGGTTGAGCGATCTGAGGAATTATTGTTTTTGGGGAACGGCTAAGTTTTTTAGTAAACCGCGCCCGACGCGCCCGTGCGCCAAGGAAAGAAAAGAAAGTGTCTTGTCTCAAATGATCTAGAACTGCTATATAATTGATGCAACCGGATTTGACATGATATTGAGAACTCTGACCCGCCAGTTTTTAAAGCCTTTGAGAAAAGTGCCCATTCGCCTCGTCCTCGTGGTGCCCTTTGTGCTCCAGACATGCGGGGCGGTCGGGATTGTGGGGTGGCTGTGCTTGCACAACGGGCAGAAAGCAGTTAATGACGTCGCCAGGGATCTGCGCTCTGAAATTACTGCCCGCATCCAGCTGCAGCTGCACTCGTTTTTGGCTACCCCCCATCTGGTCAATCAAATCAACGCTTCCGCCATTCGTCTCAGTCAGTTGAATACAGAGGAATTGGGGGTTTGGGAGCGCTACTTATGGCAGCAGATCCAGTTATTCGATTCAGTCAGTTATATTTCCCTGGGCACGCAAAAAGGTGAGTACATCGGAGTAGAGCGTTTGAGCAGTGGCACTTTGCGGATTCTTGTCACTGACGCCTCCACTCAGGGGGATGGATATGTTTATGCCACCGACAGCAAAGGCAATCGAACGAAATTGGTGAAAGTCAATCCAAAATACGACCCGCGTCAGCGACCTTGGTATATTGCCACTGCGGCTGCTGGTAAGCCGGTATGGAGTGAAATTTATCCAGTTTTTGCCGAGCAAAAGCTGACTATCACTGCCGGTTTGCCGGTCTACGACAAAACCCAGACTCTGCGCGGCGTACTGATCGCCGATCTCGTCCTCTCAAACATCGGTGAATTCCTGCGCGGCTTGAAAATTGGTGAGACGGGCCAGACTTTTATTGTAGAGCGATCCGGATTGCTCGTCGCCGCTTCCAGCCATGAAGAGCTATTCACCACTCGCGATGGCGTCACCCAGCGAATCAAAGCTTCCGAAAGCAGCAATACTTTGATAAGGGCCACAGCGCAGCACTTAGACAAACTGACAAAAAATTATAGCAAATTTGAAAGCGTTTGTCAAGCAAATTGCCACATTTATACCTCCTTCCAGATTGACGGCAAGCGGCAATTCGTGCAGCTAACGCCACTCAGGCAAACGAGCAACAAAATCCCCAAATACCCAAATACCGGCACCCCCAATCCCCAAATCCAAAATCTCCCAGACTGGCTGATTGTGGTAGTAATCCCAGAGGCGGATTTTATGAAGGATATAGAAGCCAGCACCCGCTCCACTATTATGCTGTGCGCCGCAGCGCTGCTGGTGGCAATCTTGCTGGGGCTGCTCACCTCTCGCTGGATTGTCCAGCCCATTCACCGGCTGAATGCCGCAGCAATTGCCCTGTCGCAAGGGGATTGGAACCAAACTGTGCCGGTGGAGCGAGAAGACGAGCTGGGGGTGCTGGCGAAAACCTTCAACAAAATGACTCGGCAATTGCGGCTGATTTATGCCAAATTGCAGGAGAATTTGCGGGAGTTAATCGGGGCGCAAGAATCCCTGCGACTGAACGAAATGAAATACCGGCAACTGGTGGAGAATGCCAACAGCATCATTATGCGCCTCGACACTGAGGGCCATATTACTTTTTTCAACGAATTCGCTCAGAGCTTTTTCGGGTACGCCTCGGCAGAAATTCTGGGATATAGCCCGATCGGGACAATTGTCGCCCCAACAGATGCCTCTGGATCTGACCGGCAAGAAATGGTAAGAGAGCTCCTCCAACACCCAGAGGATTATACGCGCAGCGAGTTTGAAAATATCCGCCGCAATGGCGAGCGCGTCTGGGTGGCATGGACGACAAAAGCCTTGCGCGACGAACAGGGAAACCTGACCGGCATTCTCTGCATTGGCACTGATATCAGCGAGCGCAAGCGGGTAGAGGATGAACTGCACAAAGAGAGACGCTATTTAGCGGCGCTGGTGGAAGTTCAGCGGCGGTTGCTGGCTTCCCGGGAGAGCGAGAATTGCTTTGCAGAAATCCTGGAACCCTTGGGACAAGCTTCCGGCGCTAGCCGCGTGTACTTCTTTGAAAATCACCGAGGGGAAGGGGGGCGATTGCTGGCGAGCCAGCGTGCCGAGTGGTGCGCCCCAGGCGTGTCACCTGAAATCGACAATCCACTGTTGCAAAATTTACCCTTCGAGGACTTATTGCCCCGCTGGCATGAAACGCTAGCCAGCGGGCAAGCTATTGCCGGCAATGTCAGCGAATTTTCGCCTGTCGAGCGCCAGATTTTACAGCTGCCGGACATTTTTTCTATCCTGATTTTACCCCTGATTGTTGACGGCGAATTTTTTGGGTTTATCGGCTTCGACAACTGCACGGAGGAGCGGGTGTGGGAAGTTTCAGAAGTCAACCTCCTGCGGGCGGCTGCAGCGGCGATCGCACTTCACCAAGAGCGCAACCGGGCCCAGGAGGCACTGCAAAGAGCCAATCAAGAGCTGGAGATCAGAGTCAAAGAGCGCACGGCGCAATTGGGCGAGAGCGAGGCTCGGTTCCGCCAACTGTCGGAGGCTACGTTTGAAGGGATTGTGGTGCATGAAGAAGGCAGGATTTTGGACTGCAACCAAGCCTTCGCCCGCATGTTTGGATGTGAGTGCGGCGACATAACTGGCACGAATTTGGCGGATTATATTGTAGCGGGCAACCGGTTTTTTGTATCTAAAAAACTGCTTTCAAACAGTGAAATACCTTATGAATCGGTCGGGGTGAGAAAGGATGGCGCGACGTTTCCCATTGAGATTCAAGGCAAGGTTATCCCTCAAGAAGACAAGCAGGTCAGGGTGGTGGCTTTGCGAGATATTACTGATCGCAAGCAAGCCGAAGAGGCGCTGCGCGAGTCAGAGGAGAAGTTTTCCAAAGCCTTTCGCCAAAGTCCCGACGCTATTACTATCACCACGATTGCAGAGGGACTCCTGATTGATGTCAGTGAGGGATTTGAGAGCATTACTGGGTACAGCCGACAAGAAGTTATCGGTCGCACCACCCAGGATATGAATCTGTGGGTGCGTCAGTCAGACCGCACCCTACTGGTGCAGCTGTTGGGAGAGGAGGGGACAGTTCACAATCTGGAAGTCCAGTTCCGCAGGAAGTCAGGCGAGGTGATTCAGGGGCTGCTGTCTGCTGAGATTATCTACTTGGGCGGGAAAGAGTGCATACTGACTGTTACCAGCGATATCACAGAGCTCCGTCAGGCGCAGGAAACGCTGGCGCGGGCGCTGGAAGAACAGGAGAGCATTTTTGAGGCGCAACTGGATATTATTTTTGTGTTTGATTTGAATCTCAGGCTGGTAAAATGGAACAAGCAGATGGAGCTGGTTACGGGACTGTCGCCCGCTCAGCTTAAAGGCCGGTCTGGGTTGGATTTTTTTGCAGAAGAAGACCGAGAAAATATTGCCCAGAAGACTCGACAAGCTTTGTCACATCCAGGGGAATCTTCTCAGTGGGCTGAGGCGAAGTTGATTGCTAAGGGTGGCGTTTTACTGGACTACCAATTTACAGGAGTGCCTCTGCGGGATCACAAGGGAAATGCCATTGGGTTCACCGGCGCGGGGAGAGATATCACCGAGTCGAAGCGGGCGGCGGAAATCCTGCGGGCTGAGCGGGAAAGGTCAGAACAGCTGTTGCTGAATATCTTGCCAGAGCCGATTGCCGATCGCCTGAAGCGGAACCCTGGCTCCATTGCCGACAGTTTCGAGGAAGTTACCGTCTTATTTGCCGATATAGTTGGCTTTACCGAGCTTTCTGCCAGCATTTCTGCCACAGAATTGGTGGAGTTGCTCAATCAGATATTCTCCGGGTTTGACCGGCTGGCAGAAAAGCACGGTTTGGAGAAGATTAAGACGATTGGCGACGCCTATATGGTGGTCGGGGGCTTGCCGGTGCACCGGCACGACCACGCCCAGGCGGTTGCGGATATGGCGCTCGACATGCAGCGGGAAATCGCCAGCTTTTCTGCAGCAACCGGCTGCAACGTCAGCATCCGCACCGGCATCAATTCTGGGCCTGTGGTTGCCGGTGTCATCGGCTTGAAAAAGTTTATCTACGACTTGTGGGGCGATGCCGTGAATACCGCCAGCCGCATGGAATCTCACGGCATTCCCGGCACTATTCAGCTGACAGCTGCCACTTACGAACTATTGCGGGACAAGTATACCTGTGAGGAGCGCGGTGTTATCCACGTTAAAGGCAAAGGGGAGATGCTCACTTATCTGCTCAAAGGCAAAAAGAGCGATGAGAGCGGAGAAACCCGGTTTCTTTGAGAAACCGGGTTTCTTGGAAAAACTAAAAGCGGAGAAACCGGGTAACTTCTGCGAAACCCGGTTTCTTTGAGTTTCTGGCCCCCAACCCCGGACAGGCCAGAATGCCGGTTATTGAAGGCGGGGTCTCGCCTGAGGGAGCGGGTCGCTCGGTTGTGCCGGTGCTGCAGTGCTATAGTTGGGGGGGTTTCTTCATATCAAAGGCTGCGCCCGCTTCCTTGGCTGCGATGAAGGCTTTGGCTCAGTGGCGCAGACGCACCGCGCCGCCATCCGCGCTGGTGAGGAGTTGATTTTCCAGCAACTCCCTTACCAATCCCGGAACAAAATGCCCCTCTGGCTGACAAGCGGGCGGATTTGCTGAAGGACTGCCGTCTAGGTATTATTGTGGTTGTAACTGACACCTCCCACCCGTGCGACAGCCTCTAGAAGGCTGAAACTCCCGGCTAAGAGTTGGCAGCATGCCCCTATCGTGTGGAATAGCTTCTCTAAAAAGGGCTGGAAAGCAATCTTTGCGCTTGGGCGGAGTTCCCCCGCCCCCACAGGGATCACCCCTTTTTTGACAAAAAAACCTAACCCCCGAGCCCCCTTCTCTGTAAGGAGAAGGGGAGAAGAGGGAAAATTTTCTCATCCCCAAGCAGGGGATGGGGGGTGGGGGGAGAGGTGAGATCCGCCTTCCTGGAAAAATGCTATATTTCCCCCCACACAGCTGTAAGTAAGGACGGGTTCTGCCGCCCCTACAGAGCAAGGGCATTTATTCCCTAGCAGGTGAGTGCGCAAGCGCAACAGCTGAGCTTAACTCAGGTAGTTAGAGATGAATAGCAATCAAGCTGAGGCCATTAAAGCAGACATTTTAATCGCTGACGATCAGCCAGAAAATTTGCGCCAGCTTTCCTCCACGCTCAGTGAGCGGGGGTATAACGTTCGCAGAGCGATTAGCGGGCAACAGGCTCTTGATGTGTGTCAGGCTGCTCCACCGGCTCTGATTTTGCTCGACATCCGGATGCGAGATATCAGTGGCTATGAAATCTGTCAGAGGCTGAAAGCCTCCGAGCCAACCCGCGACATTCCAGTGATTTTCGTCAGCGCTCTGGATGCGGCGTTCGACAAGGTGAGAGCCTTTGCTGCCGGCTGCGCGGATTATATCACAAAGCCGGTGCAAGTGCAAGAGGTTTTAGTCCGGATAGAACACCAGCTAAAAATCAGCAACCTGCAAAAGCAGCTGAGCGAGCAAAACGCACGGCTGCAGCAGGAAATTCGCGAGCACAAGCGAACAGAAGCCGCCCTGCGCCGGGAAGAGGAAAAATTCGCCAAAGCCTTTCACTCCAGTCCAAATATTATCGCCATCAAGCGGCTCTCCGACGGGCACTACCTGGAAGTTAACGACACTTTTATCAGCACGTTTGGCTACTCGCGCTCGCAAGTAATCGGCTCTACCCCCAGCCTGCTAAATATCCTCGTCAATCCAGAAGACTGCCCTCAATTCGACAGGCAGTTGCTAGAATTCGGCAGGATTCGCAACCAAGAAATCCGCTTGCGCACCTCCTCTGGCGAGGTGAGAACCTTGCTGCTCTCAGCAGAACTCATCGAGGTTGGGGGAGAGACCTGCGTCCTGTTTGTAAGTAACGACATCACCCAGCGCGTGCGAGCGGAAGAGGCGCTGCGCGAGAGTGATGCCAAAAATCGCGCCTTGATCAATGCCATTCCCGATTTAATCTTTTGCCTCAGCCGCGATGGCACTTTTATCAACTTCAAAGCAGCAGCAGCCAGAGATTTGTGCGTCGCATCTAACCTGTTTTTCGGCAGAAACATCTCTGAACTGATGCCGGCACCAATAGCGCAGCAGTTCTTGGAAAATATAGCCCTAACCCTGGAAACTGGCGACACCCAGATCTTTGACTATCAGCTGCCAATTGGCAATTGTATTTGCAGCTATGAAGCTCGACTCGCGGTCAGCGGTTCGCAAGAAGTTATAATTATCGTGCGCGACATCACCCAGCGCCTGCGGACAGAAAAGCGGTTGCGACTGCTAGAACGAGCCATAGACGCTAGCAGCAACGGCATCGTCATTACCGACCCCACCCAGCCCGACAACCCGATTATTTACGTCAATAAAGGCTTCGATCGCATAACGGGTTACTCCGCCCAGGAAGTCATAGGCAAAAACAGTCGCTTCTTGCAGAGTAAAGACCGCAATCAACCGGGACTCAAAAAACTACGCCAAGCCATTAAAGAACAAAGAGAGTGTTACCTCACGCTGCGCAACTCTCGCAAAGATGGCACCATCTTCTGGAATGAACTGTCAGTTTCCCCGGTGCGAGACGAATCCGGAAACGTGACTCAATTTATCGGCGTTCAAACCGACATCACCGAGCGCGTGCGAGTGGAAGAGGATCTGCAACAGTCCCAATCCCACCTCGCGGGCGTACTCAATAGCTCCCTGGATGGAGTGATGGCTTTTTCTGCTGTCAGGAACAGTTGCGGAGATATTATAGACTTTCAGTGGCTTTTAGTCAATGCAGCGGCTGAAAAAATAGTCGGGCGAACTGCCAGGGATCTAGTAGGAAAATATTTGCTCGAAGAGATGCCGGGGCATACCGAAACAGGGCTGTTTGACCTGTACGTTCAGGTCGTTGAAACAGGCGTTCCGCAGGAGCGGGAATTTTATTACGACCGAGAAGGCATCAAAGCGTGGTTTCAGAATATTGCCGTCAAATTGGGCGATGGCTTCGCCGTCACCTTCCGCGACATCACCCAGCGAATGCTCGCCGAAGAGGAGCGAAATCAGCTAATCGCCTCCGTGCGAGAGAGCCAGGAGCGATTGCAGATGGCCCTCGAAGCCGCTCGCATGGGCACCTGGGACTGGAACATCCTCACCGGCTCCCTCACCTGGTCAGACAGCCTGAAACGGCTCTTGGGCCATGACTCCGCCAAAAAAGAATACTTCCAGCCCACCTATGAAGCCTTCGTCGCCAGCATTCACCCAGAAGACCGCGAATTCGTTTTGCAGTCGGTAAACCGCGCCCTCACAGAGGGAGCGCCATACGACATCGAATTCCGAATTGTCTTGCCAGACGGTAACATTCGCTGGTCAGCCAGTAAAGGTCAGGTCTTTTACGACGCCACCGGCACACCCGTGCGGATGGCTGGGGTAGACCAGGACATCACCCACCGCGTGCAAGCCGAAATCGCCCTGCGCGAGAGCGAAGAGCGCTTCCGCCAGATCGCGGAAAACGTCCACCAGCTCTTCTGGATGACTGACCCCGAGAAAAACCAAATAATTTACGTCAGTCCCGCTTACGAAACCATTTGGGGGCAAACTATAGCAGAACTGTACGCCAGACCCACATCCTTTATAGATGCCATCCATCCCGACGACCGGCAGCGGATTATAGCAGCGTTTGCCAAACAGGTGCGCGGCGAGTACGACGAGGAGTACCGGATTGTGCGACCCGATGGCGAGACGCGCTGGATCAGAGATCGCGCCTTCCCCATCCACAATCAGCGAGGTCAAATTTACCGCGTCGTAGGAATTGCCGAGGACATCACCCACCGCGTGCAAGCCGAAATGGCCCTGCGCGAGAGCGAGGAGCGCTTCCGGCAAATCGCGGAAAATGTCCGCGAAGTCTTCTTCATCATTTCTCCCCATGCCGAACGGATGCTCTACATCAGTCCCACCTACGAGGACATTTGGGGGCGCAGTTGCGCCAGCCTCTACCAGCATCCGCAATCTTGGATAGAGAGCGTCCATCCCGCAGACCGCCCCAAAACCATCGCCGCCTTCCAAACCCAGTTGGAAACCGCAGAAGAATTCAGCCAGGAGTACCGCATCATCCGCCCCGACAGCGAGATCCGCTGGATCTGGGCCCGCTCCTTCCCCATCCGCGACGAAACCGGGCGAGTGTACCGGCTGACCGGCATTGCCGAGGACATCACAGAGCGCAAGCTGGCACAAGAAGCGCTCCAACAGCAGAAAGAAGTCCTGCAAACCATCTTTGACCACATCCCGGTGATGGTAGTTTTTTACAGCCCCGAAGGCGAACTGAAGCTGCTGAATCGGGAGGTTGAGCGCGTCCTGGGCTGGTCGCAAGCCAACTTAGGAGAGTGCGACCTCCTGAGCGAGTGCTATCCCGACCCGGAATACCGCCAGCAGGTTTTGGACTTCATCCTCGCCGCAACCGGAGAGTGGCGGGACATGAAAACCCTGGCTCGCAGCGGGCGGATCGTGGACACATCATGGGCCAACATCCGGCTTTCAGATGGCAGCATGATTGGCATTGGGCAAGACATCACCGCCCGCAAACAAGCTGAGCGGGCATTGCGGGAGAGCGAGGCGCGGTTTCAGAAATTAGCCGCTAACATACCGGGAGTCATTTATGAATTTGTGCGGCATCCAGATGGTTCGACGGCTTTTGAATATATGAGTGCGGCTAGCCAGGAAATCCTGGAATTGCCGCCAGAGCGGGTAATGGAAAATGCCGCCCTGGCCTTTGAAGACATTCATCCCGACGATATACAGGCGGTTTACCAGGGAACCGAGATCAGCGCCCAAACCTGGGAACCGTTTGCCTGTGAGTGGCGCATCCTCACCCCATCTGGAAAGCTCAAATGGGTGCAAGCCAAGTCTCGACCGGAACGCCGCGACAGCGGAGAAATTATCTGGTATGGCGTGCTGTTTGATATCAGCGACCGCAAGCGGGCCGAGATAGAAGTTGCCGCCGCCAAAGCCGCCTTGGAAGGGGTGCTGCAGCGAATGCTGCTGCTCAAACAGCTGACTGAGCAAATCCGCCAGAGCCTGGAATTCGAGGAAATTATTGAAACAGCCGCCACTCAAATCGGTCAAGCTTTTGGCGTCAATCGCTGCCTGATTCACCACTACATTCCCCAACCGGCACCGCAAATTCCTGTAGTGGCGGAGTATCTCACTCCGGGCTGGAACTCCATGCGCGATATGGCAATTCCGGTTAACGGCAATCCCCACGCCGAGGTGACTGTAGCTGAAGATAAGGCAGTGGTTTCTCCTAATGTTTACGCAGAGCCACTGTTAAAACCGGCTGAGCCCCTCTGCCACCAATTTAAACTGAAATCAATGGCGGTAGTTCGCACTTCCTACCAGGGCGAGCCAAACGGAGTGATTGGCTTGCACCAGTGCGACCGCTTTCGTCACTGGAGTGAGGAGGAAATTGAGCTGCTAGAAGCCGTCGCCGCCCAACTCGGCATTGCCATCGCCCAAGCTCGCCTCCTCGAACAGGAAAAACAGCAGCGCCAAGAACTCACCCTGAAAAATTCAGCCTTGGAACAAGCCAGACGGGAAGCAGAAGCCGCCAACATCGCCAAAAGCCGGTTCTTGTCTCACATGAGTCACGAACTGAGAACGCCACTGAATGCCATCCTTGGCTTCACTCAAGTGATAGCCCGCGACTCGTCCCTTTCGGCGCAGCATCAGGAACATGTGAGAATTATCAATCGCAGCGGCGAGCACTTGCTGTCGCTGATCAATGACGTTTTGGAAATGTCTAAAATTGAGGCGGGCCGGCTCGAACTCTGTGAGAGTGACTTTGACCTTTTCGATCTGCTCGACACCTTAGAGCAGATGTTTAAGCTGAAAGCTAATTCTAAGGGGCTGGCACTCACTTTTAACCGCGCCCCAGATGTTCCGCAGTATGTACTCTGCGACGAGAGTAAATTGCGCCAGGTTTTGATTAATCTTCTGGGAAATGCGATCAAATTCACTAAAACAGGCAGTGTGACGCTGCGAGTGTCCTCGCTATCCTCGTTCCCGCAGGGTGCCTGGGAACGAGAGAAACGACAGAAGGAGGCTCCGCCTCAGAAACGGGCGTTCCCAGCTGGAGCCTGGGAACGAGAGAATGTTGAAATCATCTTTGAAGTAGAAGACACCGGCCCGGGCATTGCCCTAGAGGAGATGGACTCCTTGTTTGAAGCCTTTGGGCAAACGGAAGTTGGGCGCAACTCTCAGGAGGGCACCGGCTTGGGCTTGCCGATCAGCCGGCAATTCGTGCGGCTGATGGGGGGCGACATCAAGGTCAGCAGTGCTCCAGCGCGGGGGACGAGGTTTACTTTTGATGTCCGGGTGGGCTTGGCTGAAGTGACTAAAGTTGAGACCCGACAGCCGGCGCGGCGGGCGATTGGCCTAGCTCCGGGGCAGCCCCCCTGCCGCATCCTCGTGGTGGAGGATCGCGCCGAGAACCGCCAGCTGTTAGTTGAGCTGCTGGAATCCCTGGGGTTTGAGGTGCGCTCTGCTGTCAATGGACAGGAGGCGATCTCCCTGTGGTCAACTTGGCAGCCGCACCTGATTTGGATGGACATGCGCATGCCGGTGATGGACGGGTATGAGGCGACTAAACAGATTAAGGCCACCCGCCAGGGTGAGGATACTGTGATTGTGGCCCTAACGGCGAGTGCCTTTGAGGAGGAGCGAGCCATTATTTTGCAAGCCGGTTGCGACGACTTTCTGCGCAAGCCTTTTCGGGAGGAGGTGCTGCTGGCAAAGATCGCTGAGCATCTGGGAGTGGAGTATGTCTATGAACAAGAGCAGCCAAAATCTCCCCAGCAGGCGGCTGTGCCGGCGGAACTGACGCCACAGGATCTGGCTGTCATGCCGGCACAGTGGGTGGCGCAGTTGCGCTACGCGGCTCTCAGCGCTGATGACGAGCTGATTTTGGAGCTGCTCAAAGAAATTCCCCAGGCAAATGCTGCTTTGGGTTGCGCCCTAGCCGATTTGGTGAGCAATTTTCGTTTCGACCGGCTCGCCGGCCTAACTCAACCGGCTTCCGAATGAATTGGTATAGCAATATTCACTTAGGTTAGGACATGACGGTCTATTGCCACATCTGCGTTAATCAGCGTACCCTGCGGGAAGCCCTTCCCGGTACATCTGCGGTTCAATATTTAAAACCGCAGCCTGTAGCAGATGGACGCGGATAGGAGAACATACGAATGTCCTAATCAATATGGTAACAGCTATATTGGACAACTGCTATAATCACATCCGTTGTGGCCCTTCTTTGGGCCCGCCCGCCCCGACAGGGAAATTTGTGTACAATTTGTACACACATTGGCAAGCCAATATGTCAAGTGACCGGCTGGATTGCCGGTGGCATCACATCCCTTGTGGCCCTTCTTTGGGCCCGCCCGCCCCGACAGGAAATGGCAAGCCAATATGTCAAGTGACCGGCTAGATTGCCGGTTGAATCACATCCCTTGTGGC
>JALOOK010000229.1 GCA_025454445.1 Oscillatoria sp. Prado101
TCGAAAACCCCACCTCTTTCTCCCCCTCCCCGTGTACGGGGAGGGGGTTGGGGGGTGGGGTTCATCCCACCAATGCGCAACGCCTTTTTCCTATTCTTACTCCCCCTCTCCCCTTGTGGGAGAGGGGGTTGGGGGGTGAGGGGGTATGTTTGCGATAAGAAACCCGGTTTCTTTAAGAAACCGGGTTTCTCAGTACCCTCACCGGCGCACCATTTGCGCCAAAACATTGCGGGTGATTTGCTCAGCTGCTGGATTGAGGCGGGAGGGGCGCAATTTATCCGCATTATAATCGTCCAGACCCCAACTCCACTGTATGGTGCCGGTGGCAAAAACAGTCGCACCGGCATCCGCAGTGTAAACTGTCATATCGCTGTAACGAGTTCCCCCCTCATATTCATAAGGTGAGTGACATACGCGCACAGTATTTGCCGGCGCATTGCCAAACATCCGGTCAACTTCATAGCCCAGAAGTCCGGGCAATTTGTCCCCCGGCTGCAAGCCGGTGCCGGCAAGCAACCAGTCTGGCGCACCGGCATCAATCACCATATCCGCGTTGACCTGAAATGTCTCGTACATCACCCCAATTAAAGCATCTTCCGGGCGATTCACCCGCTTGTCGCGCCACCGCGCTGTAATGCGGGATTTGTTGCTCGTGTCGCGAACGCGGGCAAATGGATCTTTCGCAGCCATCTCTTTATAAGCAACTATCGTGCGGTTCAAGTTGCCGGTGATGCGGCTGGGTTCAAATCGGATTTGCCAGTAACAGGTATTGGCACAGAAAAAGCCGAGACTGACGCCTCTGTCGCGGGCGGTTTCCACATTGTGCCGCATTTCCCACGACCAATACTCGTCGTGCCCAACAGAAAGAAAGGCTTTGTGATATAATAGCAGTTTAGGATTGAAATGGGTGTCAATATTCGTGGCGTAGGTAACATCATAGCCTTCCCGTTCCAGCCACCGCACCATGTTGTATTCCCAGGCGGCGCTGGAGGTTCTTCTTTTTGGCTGCAGGTTGGTTAAGAACTCACCGGCACCCATACCGTATGCAGCGTCAGGGTTGGGACTGGCGGCGTAAGGCCGGTTGAAGGAGACTTTGTAAGCTTGTTTGCCTTTGCTGTTCCAGCGGTAAAGGGATTTGCCGCCCCAATTATTATAAGCTTGAAAGGTAGTGACGCTGGATTGGAAGAGGATATCAGACGCCCGTTCGTCATCGCGCACCACAAAGATGATATAATTTTGCTTGCCAGATTTGCCGGCAGTCAGTTTGGCCAAATAAACCCCACTCGCCCAGTCGGTTGGGTCGGCTGGGTTGTTGGGGACAGTGAGAATATAAGGGTCTTTCCAGTCGCACTCAATCAGTCCAGAGGCTTGATCTTCGATGGGGGGCGGCTGCGGCGTGCCGGTGCGAACAATCGGGTCAGTGATGCGGCGCGCGCCGGTGCCATTATACCAGCCGGTGCGGAAAATTTCTATAGTGTAATTCGGCTCGCGAGTATTGACAAAAAGCTTAATTTGTGCGCCGCGACTGACGCTGGTGAGGGAGGCGTAGCCTTCGATTTCGCGTTTGGTGGCGGGGTTGGTGAGGTGCAAGCCGGTGGTGCCGGCTTTTTGGTTTTCGGCGGCGGTGGGATTGGCCGGCTTGTTTTGCGAGAGTGCCGGTGGGTGGGAGAGAATGGGGGTAGCGACGCCGAGTAAGAAGGCTTTTAAGAGGGTTCTCCGGGTGGGGTTCATGGGAATGTTCGCAACAGCAGTCTGAGGGGAAACTCTTGACAAGAATACCAGAATACCAGAAACCCGGTTTCTTTAAGAAACCGGGTTTCTTAACCCCGGCGACATTCAGAACAGGCTGAGAACTTCGCCTCCCTACCTACCGCTGTCCCTTGCGAATCATGCCCAACCCATACAGGTACAGCTCAGCAACCGCATAAACACGAGGGGGAGGATCTTTGGGACGAGAGCGTTCTGTAAGAATCCCAGCTTCCACCATATCCTTGATGCGCCGATCTAAATCGCTCCCCTCCAAACTCCATTTTTCAGCAAGCCGATTAGCATCAATGGGAGAGCGCTCACCCTCTAGACTATTTAGAGATTTTTCGAGTTCAGGGTATTCGTTACGCACCTCCTCTACCCGTCGCTTGGAAACATCAGGGAAAGCATCGATTAACGCTTTGGGGCGCAGGATAATGTCAGGGCTGTAGTCTGTAGAGAAACCTTTCTCAAGTTCGACTGCTTTTTGTAACAGCAAGATTAAGCTGCGGGGGAAACAGTTTTTTTGACCGTCAGCAATACGGGTGCGAATCCAGTTAGAAGTGTAGGCTTTTTTTGTGCGCCCCATCCGCTCACCCCAAAGGGTATACAGGCTTTTCCGCAACTGCTCCAGCTCACTTGTATTGAGTCGCTCCACCGTAACCCCTGACTCCTGCTCAAACGACTTTTTCAAAGTCTCAGAAGTTTTCAGAGCTTGACGCAGTACCAGTCGCCAGAGGTCAGGCTCCTCCCAGCGCAGCTGGAGCCAGCGCCCGCTGTAATGTGCTTTATTGGTAAAGTTGAGCGGGCTCCAGATATCTTCCCGTAAAAATATCTTGGGAACAATACGTTTCAGACTTGTGCCGCTTTCTAACCACCAAGCTAGTAAGGCTTCCAGTGCGCGACGCCGGCGAGCGTAATCTTGTGGGCTAGAACCAAAGCCAGCATCTAGCTCATCGTAGAGGAGCCATACCCGCTGATTATTTTTTTGCAGCCAGCCGTCAATCGCCCGCAATTCATCACCAGCTTGCGGCTTTGCTTGTGGCGATTGCGCTCGCCCTACCAACCATGAGACAATTGAGGAATGGGAGGGGTTCTGTTGAGCGCTCAATGCGACTAACTGCTCGTCCAAACCAGGGATTGCCCGCAACTCAGACCTAACGTGGCACAGCTGTAATAGAGCGTAATTTAACCAAAAGCTCTGCCATTCCCTCTTGCCAACCCGCTCTTCGTAGCTGGCCAGATCGCCACTCTCCAGAATAGTTCCAAACAGTCTGGGCTGACCGTGTCCTGGTATAAAATGAACGTTACTTAAAGAGACGTCAGATTGAGCGAATTGTTTCGCGGCTTCTGCCCTCTCAACAAAAAGCCTGAACAGCAAGCTTTTGCCCGTTCCCTTAGCGCCACGAATCAGCCAAGTCCTCTCACTCAAGAATTTAGGGAAATCCTCCGTGCGTTGAAAGATGTTAGGGATATTGGCAGGTTCCAATTCCTGCGCAGTAGCAGCCTCAAACCGCAACTCATGCAAAATTGTCTTGCGCTTTTCGGGGGCGCTAGTTGCTACGCTTGGTTTAACATCTGGCAAACTGGCGTCAATTGCATCAGCAATGGGCAGATAAGCATCCAGCAAACTCTTGGGCACATCGCTGACGAGACTGGACAAAGTTGATATATTTGGATTGTATGAGACTTCACTGTAAAGTTCACCGACGGTTGTCCCACTGGTCAGCCCCCAGTTCTCCTCAATCCAACTCTCGACTCTGTTGAGCCAAATTTGCCGCTGTTCAGCTGCTACCGGCGGCATAGGTGTCAGCAAAAAACGGAGGTCGGGTTTGCCTTGATAGTCTCGCTGTTTGCGAACCGCTCGCACCACCCAGTCCAGCCCTTTAAAGCTCTGATCGGTTGGTGAAAAGCAGATGATACCAGTATCGGCTAGATCGAACAGCGCCACCGCGCCCATGTCGCTAAAACCAGTTCGGGCATCAATTAGAATCACGTCTGGCTCTAGTTGAGCGGTGATATCTTCCATCAATTGCTCAACAGGATTTTTTCCGCGTCGATACAAAACCCGCATATCCAGGTCAGCCAGCCGGTGAATATAATTTTCGTCATACTCTCCCACCGGCACTAAAAAAAGTTCGCCGCGAGTTTGTAAGCTGACCTGACGGATGCAATCCTCAATACCAGGAATATTTTCGTCAGGGGTAAGGTAGCGCTGGTGCAAGTAATCTAGCACCCCATACGGCCCCACACCACTGCTCTCAGCATCCGCTTGAAACAGGATTGAAAGTCCAGGCGCTTCCAAATCGAAATCCACCATCACCACCCGGCGATTGCGGGTTGCCAATATACCCGCTACCAGACCCAAAGCAGTGGAACGACCCACACCTCCCTTGAAAGAGTAAAACGTCACAATTATAGGTCGTTTCGGACTGTCTTCATCCAGTGAAACTGGTTGCTCAGGTTCTGGAGCCATTAAAATGTCTGACCACAGAGGTAACTGGATATATTGGGCTGGTTGGGCCGTTGCTTCTTCTGGGGTCAACAAGTCATAGCCTGCCATTGGGTACTGACCCAGATGAAGCTCCAAACTCTCCAGAAAGTTGTTAATTTCCTGTTCGCGCTCAACCGGGGACTTCCCCTCAAACCAGCTTGTCACAGCTCGAAGTTTTAGCCACCCCAGCGAAGTGCGCTTGACACTCACTTGCGCTTGGGAATCTTTCTTCCCTAACTCACGCCTCAGATGAGCCTGGATTTCCTGAGTTTGAGGCAATTGGGGCAGTTCCATTATCATGTCTCTCCTTGTTTTTCTAGAAGCAATCTGTGCAGGATCTGTACAGCTTCGATAAATCGCCTGCTTTCTTTCTCATCCCCCTGTTTGTCTGAGTAGCGCAATTCATCGTTGCGCCACAGGAATGACACTGTATTCCATGCCTGCTTGTAAGTATTTGTGCGGTCTAATTGGATGAACCGCTCCAGACTGGGGAGAGCCTCTAACAACTTGGCCAGATTGTGCAAATCTGCGCCTTGCATCCCTTTTTTGAAGGTAGCAGTGTCTTTGAAGTTATTTTTTCCTTCATTATAACAGATGAGAGATTTTAGAGAGCATTCGATCGCATATCCACCCAGGTAAACAGCGCCCGCCCAGCGCTTTTGGCTGTCCAGAGCTTGAGCGTCCTCCAGCCGGCGACGAGAAGCACCCAGCTGGACACGTCTGTCGTAAGTATCTGTCAAGCAATATACCTCCTATCGATATAATATGTATTCTATTTTAGAGTTGCCGCGATTGGTGCTATCCAGAAAAGCCGCACGCCGGCTTTTCGTGCGAAGCCTGTCCGAAGCGCGTTTTTCGTATGAGTGAGGTACTGAGAAACCCGGTTTCTGAAAGAAACCGGGTTTCTGGCGTGTAGTCTGGCAAGCGATTGAAGCTGAATTTTACCACAATCACTCCCACCGGCAAATCTTCACCGTCTCATCCTGCGATCCACTCACCAAAGTTTTCCCATCCGGACTCAACGCCACCGCCGAAACCCTCTCCGCGTGATCCGCAAGCGTTTGCAGCAGTTCGCCGGTCTGCAAATTCCACAACTTCACCGTCTTGTCCCCACTCCCACTCGCCACCACTTTTCCGTCCGCACTAATCGTAACGCAATTCACCGCCAGTGCGTGACCCAACAAAATCCGCTGCACCTGTCCCGTCTTCAAATCCCACAGCTTCACACTCCCATCCTGACAGCCACTTGCCAGCACTTTTCCATCCGGACTCACCGCCACTGAAGAAACCTTCCCAGACGTCTCCACAAGCGCCTGCAGAAGTTCTCTCGTCTCCAAACGCCGCACCAGAATTAAACCGGCTTCCTCCGGTTTGGACATTTCCTCACTTTCCACCGTCGCCTTTCTACCGGCACTCGCCAAAATCTGCCCGTCAGCACTGATAGCTACCGCATAAACCGCGTCCGGATACAAATCTTGCAGAATTTCCCCTTTCTGCAAATCCCATATCTCAATTGACCCCGTTTCATCTACCGGATCTTCCCCACCACTCACCAGAATCTTGCCATCAGGGCTAATCGCCACAGCTGAAGCCCAACAGGCAGTTTCCAGCGTGCGAATTTGCTGCCTAGTGCGCAAACTCCAAACCTCAATATCCGCATTCGCGCACGCCAGCGTCTCTCCATCCGGACTGATAGCTATCGAAGAAACCGCCATCGCTTCAGAGTGCATAGCTAGCGTGTGCAGCAGTTCCCCCGTCTGCAAATCCCAAAGCTTAATATTTTTGTAACAGCCGCTAGCCAGCAATTTGCCATCGCTGCTGATAGCCAGACAAGTGACAGCGCTCTCATGTCCCGTCAGAGTCCTCACACACCTAAACGACTTCCTGGCAAACTTTGATGGCACCACCGGCTCAACCATTATTGGCTGACGCCTTTTTTCCGCCGGTTGCTCTTTTCGCTCCAGCGGACTAATTTTCTCAGTCCCCTTTTCCCCTTCCGCAGACGATTTGCCACTGTGCGGGGGCGTTTCATATCGCGCCCCCACCCCTACAGCGCCGGCGCGACTGGCGGATTCCTGCAAAGAAGCAAACTGCACTTGCAGCTTAGCGATCGCTTCAGAAATAGAAGCCAGGTGAGGCTTCTCCAGCGAAGCGAAACGGCTTTGCATCTCCGAACGCACCGCTGCCAGTTTCTCAGAAAGCTTCCCGATCGCTGCTCCCACATCGCTCAAGTCAGCGGGTTGCGCTGCGGGAAGCCGGTCGAGCCGCTGCCCGATTTTAGCGATCGCCCCCTTCAACTCTTCCAGCTGCTGCGGGTAATTTGCCTGCAGCGAATCCAAACGCCGGTTGAACTGTTCGCTAAAACCCTCCTGCTGGCCGCTGACAGATGCTATTCTTTGGGAAAGCTTCCCTAACGCCCCTTCCACCGGCGCGACGGATTGCGCCACAGCGCTCTGCTGCAGGCGAAGTTTCTCAATCTCTGATATCAGGCGCGCCAGCTCCTCTCTTGTCACGAGATTTTCCGCGTTGCGGTTCAGGTGGGCAATTCCTTCGGTCACTCTTGCCAAAACCGCTCTCAACTCTTCAACCGGCTGGTCTGGGGCAGGCTGAGCAACCACCGGCAAACTGTTCAAGCGGCGGTTAATCTCCTCGATCTGAGCCGGCAGCAATTTCAGTGCCGGTGGGGTGGAATTTTCCCGCATCTGAACCTTGTCCCCCACCGAGGCGATCTCCAGCGTCTGCGCCGTCACTTCCGCTTGCAGCCCCGCCACGGTTTCAGACAGGTGGCCCAAGGCTTCGCGCACACTGGCCACCTCAGGACTGGCCGGCAGGGCCAAAAGTTGCCGGCGCAGGGATTCCATTTCTGCTGAGAGCTGCCGGTGCGCTCGGGCCATCTCAGCGGTGACACCAGGCCCGGGCAGCTGTTCCAGCCGCCGCCGGTTCACCAAGTTTAGCAACAGCGCCAGCGACACCGGCGCTGTCGCACAAATGACCTGCTGCGAGGTAACAGCAACTGCTGACCCCAGGACTGAGCCAGCGATGGAGAGATATTCAGCAATTTCTAGCCAGCTGCGGTTCTTCAACATTCCACACTTCCCAGCGGTGCCCTTTTTCCAGCCTCACGGTCAGCTGGTGGGCTGCTTATCCATTTTATATTTTGCCACAGCTGAGCGGTCATTTATCAAGAAAATCT
>JALOOK010000230.1 GCA_025454445.1 Oscillatoria sp. Prado101
GCTCTGAACTCCATCGTTCGAGCTCTGAACTCCATCGTTCGAGCTCTGAACTCCATCGTTCGAGCTCTGAACTCCATCGTTCGAGCTCTGAACTCCATCATCCGAGCTCTGAACTCCATCGTTCCAACCCACCGGCACCTATGCCGGTCAAAACAGATGCCGGTGCGACGCAAAAGAAACCCGGTTTCTTTAAGAAACCGGGTTTCTTAACCACAGTGCCGGTGGGTTCCGCCCTAGCGCTACAGTCTGCGCGCAAATGCCAAGTCTGGGGCGGAACCCACCCTACAAGCTATGGCCAAATGCCAACTCTGGGGCGGAACGCACCCCACACCGGCTCTCTTGCAACCGCCCCCTCCCAGATAGTGCTATAATTCACAAAAAAGTTCTAAAAAAATATGAGCGCAGTCATTTCCGATGACATCCTCCAGGCAGCAGAGATGTCAGAAAGCGAATTCATGCTATAAATTGCCATCCTGCTATTTCAAAAAGATAAAATCAGCATCGGCAAAGCTTCTCACCTAGCAGGAATGAACTTAATTGAGTTTCAGCGCGAAATTGCTAGTCGCGGAATTTGCATTCACTACGATGTTGAAGAGTTTCAAGAAGACCTCCAAACCCTGCGCAAACTGGGAAGACTGTGATTATAGTAAGTAACACCTCTCCCATCACTAACCTGGCAGCGGTAGGACAGCTGAGTCTGTTGCAACAACTTTACGAAAACATCGTTATTCCCCAAGCATGGCTAATCTTCGGCAAATTCCACCGGCACCTATGCTCGTTAAAACAGATGCCGGTGCGACGCTACAGAAACCCGGTTTCTTAAAGAAACCGGGTTTCTTAACCACAGTGCCGGTGGGTTCCGCGGTTGAGCGCTACAGTCTGCTCGCAAATGCCAAGTCTGGGGCGGAGGGATAAGAAACCGGGTTTCTTTTGCTCAATTGATATGTAATAGCACACGGCTACAAGAAACCCGGTTTCTAAACAGTTAAAATAACCCAAAAATACCACCTGCAATTGCCCCGCCCAAAACCAGCCACGCGGCATTAACGCGGAAGCGAATCGCCACAAAACCAGCAACCGCAGCAATCAAAACCGCCCGCCAATCTGTCAGCGTCGCCCCAGCTAATTTCACAGTGACCGCCGCCATCAGCGCCACAGAACTGACATTAACCGCATCCAAAAAAGCCGACGCCCACCGGCTCGCCCGCAAGCGCGGGATCAAAGGATTCAGCGCCGCAACAAACAAAAACGAAGGCAGGAAAATCCCCACCGTCGCCACAATTGCCCCCGCCCAACCGGCAATCACATACCCGATAAACGTCGCCGCCGACAGCACCGGCCCAGGAGTGAACTGTCCGATCGCAATTGCATCCAGCAATTGCTGCTGGCTGAGCCAGTGATAGCGGTTAACCAGCTCTCCCTGCAAAAACGCCACCAGCACATAACCGCTGCCAAACAGCACGCTACCCACCTTCAGGAAAACAAGCCCCAACTGCCACAAAGGCGGAGTAACCGCAAGACTTGCCCCCAGAGGAGTGCCGGTTGCCGCCCCGCCGGAAAAAACTCCTGCTATAATTATAGCAGCATTTTGAGCCGGCGGCAAATTATTTTTATCACCGGCACGCAGCCAAAGCATTCCCAGCAAACCCCCCAGCAAAAGCGCCGCAATTTCATTGATACCCACCAGCACAGCCGCCGCCACTCCCACCGCCACCGCCAGGAGTTTGCGGTTTTTGACAGCCGTTTTTCCCAGCCGCCAGACAGCGCCGAAAATAACTGCCAGAACAGCCGGTTTAATGCCATATAATAGAGGGGAAACTTGGGGGAGAGAGCCGGCGGCGACATAAACCCAGGCAAAAGCAGCCGTAATCAAAACAGCCGGCAGGATAAAACAAACCCCCGCAGCGATTAGCCCCAGCCAGCCGGCGTGCATGTACCCGACATGGATAGCCATTTCTGTTGAATTTGGCCCTGGAATCAGGTTCGTTGCGCCCACCAAATCCAGGAATTGCTCTCGTGTCAGCCACCCGCGCCGGCGGACAACTTCATCCTCCATCATAGCAATGTGCGCCGCCGGCCCGCCAAAGCCAATCGCGCCCAGTTTGAGAAAGAGTTTCGCCAGTTCGCCCAGCCGATTTGGTGCCAAGGAATTCATCTGGTTTGCTGCCGGTTGCCTCACAAAAGGATGATTGTACCGCCATTTTACCACTTATATAGCGGTTCTCAGTTTGATGTACGTATTTGCCCAGAAACCCGGTTTCTTTAAGAAACCGGGTTTCTCAGTAGAACCGCTATATAACTCAAATTCTCCCTAGTTCCCAGGTTCTGCCTGGGAACTAGACTGTGGGGGCTCCGCCTCCATACCTGTTAGGGATTGCGCGGGAAGTGATCGATTTGAGCGTAGCCGCTGAAAATCAGTTTTTTCCCTTGGGTTTCCAAGCGATTCAACCGCATCATCACGCCATCGAGATCGAAACGGTCTAGATCCACCATATTATCTAAAATCTGCGCCAGTGCGGCGGCTAGGGTTCTTGAGGTTTCCCGCAGGGATTCCGGTACGGCATCGGCTTCAAATTGCGGATCTTTAAACAAAATCCTGCGCCGGCGCTCAATAGCGAGCGTAACTGTCAGACATATTGGCACTATACTATTATTGGGCAATTCCGCTTTCGCTGAGATGCGCAGGCGGTTTTGCGGGAGCAGCTGCACTTGTACCTCCGGAAAGGAAACCGGTGCGCCGCCGGTGAGTTCCGTCAGTGCCGGCATGTCAAGATTGCGCAGGCGCTTAGTAACGAGTTCCGCTTTGAAAGACTGGTTGATGCCATCTTCACAGAGGATGACTTCAGCAACAGCTTGAGTGGGTTGCTTGAGACGAATTTTGCCGCTGAGAATTGAACTAAAGTCAAGAGCGACGGCATCGGTTTCAAACGACATCTTTTCTACCGGAAAATCCCGGCGAATGACGAGTCCCCGACCGTTCATTTTGAAGCTGTCGATGCTGCCTTGCAAGAGTTTGCTGCTCGGATTGCAGCGGATAACCACCTCCACGTCGTCACACTGCGAAAACAGGTGGCGGATGGATTGGCTGGCGACAGTGTTGAGCATGCGCTCACCCCAATCTGAGCCAGAGGGGGCTGTTGAGCCGGTGAGATTCCCAAACATGCGGTTTCTCGTTCCCAGAAGTTCTTGTTCTTTTGTAACAAAATATGAAGATATCAGCAAATCCCCCTCCGGGCAGAATTGGCACACTACTCTGGCACAGCTAGGGCCAGTTTGAGGTTGATAGCGGCTGAAACACTTGCGGAGTAAGCCTTTCAGCAGCCGGCGGCGCGAGAGAAGCCCGCTCGCCAGCCCCTGTCAAGTTTCAGCACTTGTTGACAATCCCCTCAAATAATCAGCGTTATTGATTGCGCCCCCGCAATGCCCCCACTCGTTAAGTTTGAACTAAAAGGTTCGCTGTGTCTAGTTTTCAGGCGTTAATTCCGTTCAGAATATCTAATGTCACAGTTTAGGAATCGGAATGTGCGGCAATCCGTACCACCGGCTTTCCCCCTAAAGGCGTGGCACAGGTGTTCCCTCCGACCTGTTGCCGGTGCAAACCACTGGGAGTGGGACCGGAGCGCCTGTCCTCTCCCCTCTCCAAACCACCTCAAGACGTAGGACAGGCGTCTCGCCTGTCCAGGGGGGACAGGTTTACTAAGCTGTGAGGCGTTGAATCTGCATGTGGTCGAAAGCAGGCAGAACCTCCAAAGGGGCGTTCCCAGGCGGAGCCTGAGAACGCGGAAAGGCGTAGGGCTGCGTTCGGTGTCCAGGGGGGACAGGTTTATTGCCGCTCCCCACACCCCGCCCCACAAAACAGAATATCGCTCAGCTTGACTGACCTATCAGCAGAACTAAATATTAAGAAACCTTGCAAAATTCTCCCAAATTAAATGCTATAATTTAAAATAAATATATCGGGAAGATTGCCCAAAAGGGCAATCTTCCCCCGATACAGCGGGGAGGCGTTTCCCTCGCTCCCCATAAACTAAACATAGTGGGAGGTTCAGGCAATGCTGCTAGAAAACTCAGAGCAGAAGACAACCCGCTTGTTGCGCCCGTTAACAGCTATCTTAACAGAAGCCGGCGCAACCTTAATAAACACTCTCACAGGTCATACCGGCGGAGTCACTGCTGTGGCACGCACTCCGGACGGGACACGGGTGATTTCCGGTTCAGATGACAAAACTCTCAAAATTTGGCATCTGGAAACCGGCCAGGAACTCAACACCCTAAAAGGTCATACCGACTGGGTGAGAGCGATCGCCGTCACCCCCGATGGCACGCGGGTGATTTCCGGTTCAGATGACGGCACTCTCAAAGTCTGGAATTTGCAAACGGGAGAAGAGCTAAACACCCTCAAAGGGCATACCGACTGGGTGCGAGCCGTAGCAGTTACTCCAGACAGCAAGCGGGTGATTTCTGGTTCCTCTGACAGCACCATAAAAATCTGGAATCTGGAAACCGGTGCGGAACTAAAAACCCTTGCAGGTCATATTGGGCCAGTACGCGCTTTGGCAGTCACCCCAGATGGCAAGCGGCTGATTTCCGGTTCATTTGACCACACCCTGAAAGTGTGGGATCTGGAAACAGGAAAGCAACTCAACACCCTGACTGGCCATCCCGACACCGTGCGAACAGTTGCCCTCACCCCAGATGGCTTGCGGGCGATTTCCGGTTCAGCTGACGGCACTCTAAAAGTCTGGGATCTCAAAGCATTCAAGCCACTTTTTACCCTAAAAGGGCATAGCGACACAGTACGCTCTCTAGCGGTTACGCCAGATGGCAAACTGCTGATTTCTGCTTCAGACGACCGCAGTCTGAAAGTCTGGAATCTGGAAACAGGCAAGAAACTTTTCACCTTCACCGGTCACACCGGCACGGTGCGAGCGGTGGCGCTCACCCCAGATGGCAAGCGGCTAATTTCTGTGGCTTCTGACCAAACTCTCAAAGTTTGGTATTTAAACACTGAAAATAATTTTATCACGCTCACGAGTCACACTGACAAAGTGCTGGGCGTGGCGGTGACACCAGATGGCAAGCGGGTGGTTTCTGGGGCATTTGACAAAACGCTCAAAGTATCCAGTCTGGAAACAGGGCGGCAACTTTTCAGCCTCAAAGGTCACACCGGCGAGGTGCAAGCTGTAGCAGTCACCCCAGATGGAAAGCGGGCGATTTCTGGGGCGAGAGACTGCACGCTTAAAGTCTGGGATTTGCAAACTGGAAAGGAACTAAATACCCTTGCCGGTCATTGCGGATGGGTGCGTTCTGTAGCAGTCACACCTGATGGCAAGCGGGCGGTTTCAGCCTCGCTAGACGAAACGCTTAAAGTCTGGGATTTGCCAACAGGAAAAGAACTTTTTACCCTAAAGGGTCACACAAACTCGGTACAGGCGGTAGCTGTCACCCCTGATAGCAAGCTGGCGATTTCAGCTTCAGTTGACCAAACGCTTAAAGTCTGGGATTTGGAAACCGGAGAGCAACTTTTCACCTTTTTTGGGCACACCGGCACAGTACGCGCCGTCGCAGTCACCCCTGATGGAAAGCGGGTGATTTCCGGTTCGTCCGACCAAACTCTCAAAGTCTGGGATTTGGAAAACCGCCAGAAACTTTTCACACTCGTTGGTCATACCGGCAGGGTGCGAGGAGTGGCGATTGCACCGGATGGAAAGCGGGTGATTTCGGCTTCAGAAGACAGCACTCTCAAGGTGTGGGATTTGGAAAGTGCGGAGGTGATTGCCAGTTTCACCGGCGCAGATGCCTTGTGGTGCTGTGCGGTTGCGCCGGATGGGGTGACAGTGGTTGCCGGTGAAGCCTCAGGACGAGTGCACTGTCTGCGATTGGAACAAACCCCGCAGCAATAGCGCCCAAAAATTGGGCATGGGGCATGGGGCAACAAGAAACCCGGTTTCTTAACTGAGAAACCCGGTTTCTTTTAGAAACCGGGTTTCTGAACCATACTTCATCCAACTGAAAACCGCTCTATATTCGCGCACTCTCTTGCAGTCGTGCCGTGCCGGTGGGGAGACGATAGCTGCAACTTCAGCTAGAATAGACATTAGCCCAATCCCAATATTGAGTCATTGATTATGGAAGAATTATTCACACTCAAAGACTTGCTGCTCAAAGGTGATATCTCTGGGGCGCTGGTTATCGTTGAAGAACTCGAAGAAATGAGCCGCGACGACAAAATTAGTAATGTAGGCAGCTATGCCGTGATTCTCCTGCTGCACCTGATTAAGCAGCAAGTCGAAAATCGCACAACTCGCTCGTGGGATTTGTCGATTCGGAACTCAGCTTCGCAAATTCAGAGAAAGAATAAGCGCCGCAAAGCCGGGGGTTATTACCTAAACTTAGAAGAGTTACGCCTAGCTCTAGAAGAAGTCTACCTGGACGCAATTAATGCTGCTGCTGAGCAAGTAGAAGGCGGGCGCTACGATGCGGCGACACTGGAAACTCTGGTCAGCCGAGAAGACATCTTGAATCGCGCTTTGGCTTTGATCTCGCCAGAAAACCCGTCCTAGCTTAACAGGGCGCTTCCCACTCCGCACTCGCCCAGGGACGCCAATTCTTAATAATTGCTGGAATCCAAGTGGAGTGCGGGATTGGGGAAATGGGTCACCAGGGATTCGAACCCTGAACCTGCGGATTAAGAGTCCGAAGCTCTGCCGTTGAGCTAGTGACCCACACTGATATTTAGTCTAGCATATTCTGCCGGCGATTTGACAAGGGGGTGTGCGATAAAATTTTCACTTTCCAGAATCTGGTAAAGATCCACATCCCTTTCGAGCAAGCAGGCGTGCCCGCTGTCGGGCAGCAAGACTATCTTAGCATTTGGCAAGCAGTTTGCCAAACGTTGCGCTTCTTCGACAGAAGGCAGCAGCCGGTCTGCGCCACCGGCAATTGCCAGCACCGGCTGACTGAGAGTGCGCCAGTGGGCCTCCGCTAGCTTAAACTCCCTGAGCAGGGACAGCCGCCAGCTGGTGGTTGCCTGGGGCAGCGACTGCATGGCCCGAAGCAAATCTTGGCGCTCGCGGCGCGCCAGGCGTCCCAAAGAGGCCAGAAAAGGCAGCAGTCCGACAGTCGAGACAGGATAAATCATAGCAGGAAACCAGCTGACAAACTGCGACCCCCAGGGTAGCAAAGGTTGCCGGTTAAAAGAAGACGCCGGATTGACCAAAATCAGCCGGTCAACCAGCTTGTGGGAGCGCAGGGCCACCAACAGGGACAAGCACCCCCCAAAAGACTCCCCGCACAAATAAACAGGACGCTTGTGGCGTCCTGCTTTCAATTCCGCTCGGATCAGCTGAATTACCCTTTCCGCGAGGGCATCCCAGCCGCTGAGGTCGTCCTTAGGGATGGCCAGACAGCGGATATCAAAG
>JALOOK010000004.1 GCA_025454445.1 Oscillatoria sp. Prado101
GAGCGCGGCTGCCGTCGCGGGCAGGTGCGCCGGGGTCGCGGCGAAGATCACCGCGGTCCGCACGGCGGTCCCGATGACGAACCCGCCGCCGACCAGCGCGAACGGCACGATGAACAGCAGGTAGCTCGAGTCCGGGTGCATCACGAAGTAGAACATGACGTTCGCGAGTGCGATGGCCAGCGTGCCACTCGTGATGATGGCGCGCGGTGAGTAACGCTCGAGCAGCCAACCGGCGACCGTCCCGGCCACGAACAGGGCGATCGCGAAGGGCGCGACGGACAGCATGGCGATCATGCCGTCGATGCCCTGGACCGCGGTGAAGAACGCCGGCACCACGAGCATCGGGATGGCCTGCGAGAAGCCGAGGACCAGGCCCGCGGCCAGCGCGGCGCCACCCGCGCGCACGTTCACGCCCTGGTCGGCGGGCTGCCCGGCGATGCGCCTGGCTGCGAGGGCGAGGACGATGGGCACGACGCCCCCCGCCACCAGCAGCGGCTCGTCCTCGACCAGGCCGGTCACGACGGCGATCACGCCGAAGGCCCAGAGCCCCGTGGTCACGATCAGCAGTCGCTGGCTCCGCTCGGCACCCGGCAGGTCGGGCATCCAGCGCTGCGTGGTCCAGATGCCGGCGACCGCCACGAGCGCGCACAGCGCGAACGCCTGGATCTCCGGACCATGGGAGCCGAAGATCCTGACCAGGAGAATGCCCACAATGATTGCCGGCGATTCCATAAGGGCCAGAGCCGCTACCATGTAGCCGTCAAAATGAATGCTGAGTTTGTCCAGGAAAGAGCTGGCACTGATAAAGGTGACGGCGCTGATTGAACCATAGGTGGCTGCAATAGCGGCAGCATTATAAACGTCTAGTTTGATTTTTAGGATGAAAAATGTGTAGGCTGGGACAGCACAAGCCATAATGATGGCTGCTAGGAGAGTGATTACAATTTCCAGACTGATCCCACTCTCGTCCAGTTCATAGCCTCCCTTGAACCCTATAGCCAGGAGCAGATAAAGAGAGAAGAGTTTGGGCAAAGGCTGAGGGATTTCCAAGTCGGACTTAAGAAAAATCGCCATCATCCCCAGAAAGAAGAAAAGAACCGGCGGGTTCAGAAGGTTGAACAGAATAAGGCTTGAATCCATCTAAGCTCCTAATATTTATAGCAATCAACACGGAAAGACATTGGCCAAACGAACCGACTAACTCAGCCCACACTTAGTTATGACAAATATATAGGAGTTTGGCGTGTCGGAGCTGTGTCAGTAATATGAATATGCTGTGACACCGGCGCTGGCCCTGATTGCTATCAATTAGGGCCAGCGCCATCCTGGCCAGTTGCGGTGTTCCAGTTTCTGCCGGTGCACCCTTGCCGGTGGGGCTGGCACAATTGCGGCGATTTTCCCCACCCCCCCAACCACTCTACCCCCATCCCCAGAGACTCACAGGTGTAGGTATTTTACATCCCTTGGCTGAAATGGCGTTTTTCCGTGGGCAACTCCCTCTTCTTTCTTGGCGCTCTCTGCGTCTTGGCGGTTCATTATTAAGCCCAAGTTGACACCAATGCCCCCCGATCGCCACCGTGTGCAAAAAACCTACACTTGTGAGCTCCCCAGAGGGGGCCCCCCTGCCCCTTATGCTTGGGACATTAATGGTATGGCGCATGGCCCCAGGCGCATGGCCCCAGAAATGGTGCATCAGACTACGAGCAATGCGATGATGCGATGATGCGATGATGCGATGATGCGATGATGCGATGATGCGATGATGCCCATGTCCTAACCAATCGTGAATGTGGCCCCCTTGCCAGCAGTGCTGCTAGCGGCGATCTTGCCGCCGTGCGCTTCCACAATCCGCTGCGCTTTGGGCCAGCCCCAAGCCAGTTCCCCAGGGCCCAGCGATCTGTGCAATTGTTCAAAAATGTGGCAGCCGGGGATCGCCCTTCCTGCGGGCGATCCCGTTGACAGCCGGCACAAATGCTGAGATACTTTAATCAGTGAGTGAGTATCGGCTCGCCAAAGGGATACGTTTGGGTGCAGATCGTTAAAAACTGTAAAGTCAGAGACTTTCTGTCTCATTTTGTAGAGGCTTCGAGAAACAGGTTGAACTGAGAGGTAATAAGATGCACGCAAAACAAGAAATCCGCTGCCCCAACTGTGGCAGTCATGCTGAGCGCCACTATCTTGCCAGCAGCGATCTGACTCGGACTCAATGCCCCACCTGCGATTACTTGATGATTGCCTGCTCTCGCACCGGCAGAGTCACAGAGGCATACGCTCCCGGAATCTACGCCCGCCGCTAAGCAAGCCGGGCTCCACTGCGGACGATCTGGTAGGGCTAAAGCCCTACTACAAACCTGTTGCCTCAAACCCGCGCAGCCCGCAATTGCCCGCAGGCGGCGTCAGCTTCCAAGCCGCGAGAATAGCGCACGCTGACAGCGATGTTGTGCTTCTTCAAAGCGGCGACAAAACCTTCAATCCGCTCGCGACTGGGGCGCTGGTACTCAGCTTCCCTGATAGGATTGTAGGGAATCAAGTTGACGTGACTCTGGAAACCCCGCACCAGATGAGCGAGTTCTTTTGCGTGTTCTGGGAGGTCATTCACACCGGCAAGCAAAATATATTCAAACGTCAGCCGGCGACCGGTTAGCTTGACATATTCCCGACATTCTGCTATGAGTTCATCTAAGCGATAAGCGCCAGCGCTGGGAATTAGCTTTTCCCGCAGCGCCTGATTGGAGGCGTGCAGGCTGACGGCGAGGGTGAATTGCAGTTTGTGTTCTGCCAGCTTGCGGATGCGATTGCGGATTCCCACCGTGGAAATGGTGATATTTCGCTGCCCAATTCCGATATCTTCATTAATAGAGCGCACCGCTGCTAGAACACTTTCAGCATTCAGCAAAGGTTCGCCCATCCCCATAAAGACAATGTGGCTGACGCGCCGGCGAAAGTCTTCTTGAACCGTCAGCACCTGATCGACAATTTCGTGCGCCGCCAGATGGCGCTGGAAACCGCCCTTGCCGGTGGCGCAGAAATCGCACGCCATCGGGCAGCCCACTTGGGAAGACACGCAAACCGTCAGGCGTTTGTCTGTGGGGATGCCCACAGTTTCTACAATCAAACCATCCGCCAGCTTCAGGAGATATTTTACCGTGCCGTCTGGGGCAACTGAGCGGTAGTGTGTGGCTGACCGGCCAATCGGGACATCCGCCAGAGTTTCTCGCCACTGTTTGGGGAAAACGGTAATCTCCGCCAGCGAACGAGCGCCTTTTTCATAGATCCACTGGTGCAGCTGCTTACCCCGGTAAGCCGGTTGCCCCTGCTGCTGCGCCCATTCGGTTAATTCTGCCAGAGTTGCCCCCAAGAGCGGGGTCGAGGATGTTTGAACTGCTATCATAAAAGTGTGCCGGCTAATGCTCCATTTACATGATGACATTTTAAGCCGAAAAATTTTCAGCCGAGAAACGGTGCGGGACAGGCGAGACGCCTGTCCTACAATAAATGGCTTTACAAAAAAGAGGGGCTACCCTTCAGACTTTCTTAACTGTTTGCCTAATGGAAATTTGAATCCAAAACTCCGCACCCTGTCCCAGTTGGCAATAGCCGCACGCCCTGTTTATCTGCTATAATTTAACAAGTGATAGAGAATCCTAGCCAAGTGCCTTCACCCGCAGGCAAGGGTTGTGAAAAAGGCTTCAAATATCCGCCCTCTCACGGCTGACGCCATCCCAGGTTTATAGATATTTCGCTGCCGGTATGGGAGAGCGCACCAGCGACGGGCTAATTAACTCGCTTTCAGCGCTGCGCGATCCCTCTGCAAGAGGGGAATCTCAATAAGAAACTCTGCCCCCTGTCCGGGTTGCGAGCAACACCTCAGGTGCCCGCCGTGCTTTTGCACAACAATATCATAGCTGATGGACAGTCCCAAGCCGGTGCCTTCGCCCACCGGCTTAGTGGTGAAAAAGGGTTCAAACAGGTGTTCTATGACATCAATATCCACTCCCGGCCCATTATCTTTGATACTGATTAGCACCCAATCCCGGTGCATAACTTGGGTGCTGATGGTAATGGTACTGGGGCGGTTTTTAATCTCTTCTGGGGAGCGTTTTTTATCGTGCTGATTCAGGGCGTCAATCGCATTGCTGAGGATGTTCATAAACACCTGATTCAAAAAGCCGGCATAGCATTCGACTGGCGGCAATTCTCCGTATTCTTTGACGATTTGAATAGTTGGCCTGTCAGGCTTTGTCTTGAGACGATTGTGCAAAATCACTAGGGTGCTGTCGATGCCCTCATGAATGCTGACCGGCTTCATTTCAGCTTCGTCAACCCGCGAGAATGTGCGCAACGTCATCACAATCTGGCGGATGCGCTCAGCTCACACTTTCATAGAGGACAGCATTTTGGGGAGATCCTCTATGATAAAATCAAGCTCAGTTTCCTCAATCAGCTCTTGGATTTTAGGGTCAGGGTTGGGATAGCACTGCTGGTAGAGGTCAATTAAATCCAGGAGAGCTTGAGTGTAGTCGCCGACATGGCTGAGGTTGCCGTAGATAAAGTTAACCGGGTTGTTAATTTCGTGGGCGACACCGGCAACCAGCTGCCCCAAGCTCGACATTTTCTCGTTCTGAATCAGCTGAGCTTGGGTGCGCTGCAAATCTTGCAAAACTCGTTGCAGCTGAATCGCTTTTTCCCGCTCTCGCGCTTCCGATTGCCGCAACTCCTCCTCTTTCTCTTGCCGCAGGCGCAGGTTTTCTTTCAGCTGTCGCACGCAGTCCAGGGTTTTGCTGACAGTAATTTCTAAATCCTGAAAATCTATCGGCTTAGTCAGAAAGTCAAAAGCCCCGCAGTTCATCGCCTTTCTGATATTTGCCATATCGCTATAGGCGGAAACTACCACTGTTTTGATCAGCGGAGCTATCTCATTCAGTTTAGCCAGCAAAGTCAGGCCATCCATGACTGGCATATTCAGGTCGGTCAGCACCATGTCCAGATCGGGGTTATCTCGCACCTTTTCCAGCGCTTCTGCGCCATTCCGGGCAAAAACCAGCTCCAATTCCCCCTTGCGTATCTTTTTTCTATATTTTTGGCAAATCAGAAGTTCTAAATCAGGCTCGTCATCCACAAAGAGTATTTTAGCTACCACAGTACGCCTCCTTTTTTCTATTTTAACCCAAGTTGCTACTTATAAGTCTGTAGGGCGGGCCGTTTCGGCAAAATTATAATAAACTCTGCATAACTGCCGGCTTCCGTTTCCACCAGGAGTTCTCCTCTGTGCTGCTGCACCACAATATCGTGACTGATAGACAGACCCAAACCAGTCCCTTCTCCCGCTGGCTTTGTCGTAAAAAAGGGAGTGAAAACTTGCTCTCGCACCTCTGGCGTCATACCGGTGCCATTATCGCGAATGCGGATTTCAACGCGCTCGCCCTGATTTTTAGTCCGCACGCTCAGGAGGGGAGAAAATCCACGGCCCATTTCTTGTTTTCTTTTATGGGCTGCATAGCAAGCGTTGTTGATAATGTTCAGGAAAACTCTGCCCATGTCTTGCGGCACGACTTCTACAGAGCCAATAGACTGATCATATTCGGTTTCTATGGTAATGTTAAAGTCAGCATCATTTGCCCGCATCCCGTGATAGGCGAGATTGACATACTCCGCCAATAAACTGTGGATATCCGTCGCCTCCCAGTCACCGCTTTTGCCGCGAGAGTGCAGCAACATACTGCTGACGATCCTGTCCGCTCTTTGACCGTGATGGTTAATTTTTTGCAGATTTTGTTTCAAATCGTTTAACAGGTCGGTGATGCACTCACTTGTTTCGGGTTCTAGCCTGCCGGCTTGATTTTCAATTTCTTCAAATAGCTCTTCCGCCAATTCAGCGGACAGCTCTGCAAAATTGTTAACAAAGTTTAAAGGGTTTCTGATTTCGTGGGCGATGCCGGCGGTCAAACTTCCCAGAGAAGCCAGCTTTTCTTGCACGATAATCTGGTTTTGCATAGCTCGCAGATTCTCTTCGACCCGCCGGCGCTCGTTTATCTCCACCTGCAACTGCTCGACAGTCTGCCTGAGTTCAGAGGTGCGCTCCTCAACTTTGATTTCTAGCAGATCATTAGCTTTTTGCAGCGCCTCCCTGGCTCGCACCCGCTCGGTGATGTCGCGCAGAATCACAACATATTCTTGCAGATCCCGATTGGTTGGCGATGCGTTTTGGGAGAATCGGTCTGAGATAGAAACTTCCAGGACAAGCGGATTTAACCCGTGCCGGTTGAGGGTTTGCTCGCACCGGCCTGGCCACTCATCTGGATGATTCCCCAATCCGGGCAGCAGTTGATTGAGGTGACGTCCAGCCACCTGACCGGCGCTCACCCCAAACAGGCGTTCAGCTGCAGGGTTAGCCTGACAAATAATGCCATTTTCATTGATCGCCACAATCGCGTCCAGGGCAATCACAAACAGCTGTTCAGCCGCCTCTCGCGCTTCGTCCATCGAGACAACCTGAGGCAAGCTCGTCCAGCAGGCAATCGCCACCCCGACAAATGCCACACCCTGAATCAGCACCAGCAATAAATTATAGTCAGCGCTGGGGACGGCATTTAATTTCAGGGCCAAAACCCAGCCGGCAGCAACAGCGCTGCAAACCAGCAAGATCAGGACTGTCACCTGAAGGGCCACAAAATCTTCCACCGGCTTTTTGAGCCTTTGCCGGTAGCGCTTAATCCACCAAGCGGCGTGAAAGGGCGGAAAGGGAAGGCGGCGCATCGCCGCGTCTGCCGCCAAAATAGCGAGGGGAAACAGGAACCCGATCAGAAAGTTTTTCCAGCCCCAAGCGAAGCCCCCAACGAACAGGACAGCCACCTCGGCCAAAAATAAGCCCAGCGACGGCCACGGCCACCGCACCTCTGGCCTGCCCCGGCGCAGGCACAGTCCCAAATGGAGGGCCATGAAAGACACCAGCCAGCAAGTATTGGTGATGGCCACGATTTGCGAGACATTTCCCCAAACCAGACAAATGAGATTCAGGCACAAGGTAAACACTAGGGCGGGTGCGAGTACGCCCCGTCGCGACACAGCGGCGAACACGGGTGACAGGTGTCCGTCAAGGCTGAGCTGGTACAAAATCCGGGGGCAATTGGAAACTGCGGTGGCGCAACTGAGAAGGAAACTGGCAGAGAGCAGGAATGTCACAATTGAGGGAGCTGACTTGCCCCAGAACGGCTCAGAGGCTGCTAGCAGATTTAAGAATGTGTCCTCCCCCAGTCCGGTTTCGGTAGCGAGACGCATCAGCACCCAGGACCCACCCAGAAACACCGGCGGCATCAGCCAAGCGGCAACCGTCAGAAAGCGCAGCGTTTCAGCCGGGCGCTTGCTGTCGCCGACAAACGAGGAAGCGGTTTCGCCGGCGTAGGTAACGTAGGTAGCAAGGAAAAACCACTTGGCCCACTCCACAAAGGTGAGGGGCGATGAGCGGCTGGGAAAAAAGCCCGGACTCGATGGGGAGAAAGCCAGCCAGCCGAGACCTTGCAGGCAAAACAGCAGCAGCAGTCCGAACGCCGGAATCGCGAAACATAAATGCAGGATGCTCAAAGCGCGGGTGCCGCTAAACGCCACAATAAAGATAACGGTCACAAAGCTTATTTTCATCAGGTTATCGGGACAGGCCACACCCAAAGGCTCCAGGTTCCTCTCAATCAGGTCAGTCAGGATGATGGCTGCCACCGGCACATTCGATATCCAGCTAATGTAATATCCTAGAGCCGCATAGCGGGCTAGCCCTGGATAGTTGTTCAGCAACCGGGCGGTGTAGTTGGGCGTTCCCCCGGCCATTTCGGGCCAATTTTCCCCCAGGCGTTTCACTTGCAGGTTTAGCAAGATGCCGGCTATCACCCCTGGCAACCAGACAAAGAGGGCACCAGGCCCAATAGCGGCGTGGATCGCTGGCGCGATACTCAGCCATGTGACGTGACCTGTTAGACCAAAGCCCCAGGTTTCCAAGGGAGTCAGGGTTCGCTGCAGGCGCATTAGCGACCGCTCTTTGAGATTCCCGTCAGGGAAAGACTGAGACTGTTCTGAGTGGGAGCCGGCTTGCGGCTCGTGTCGGGTTTCTAGCACCATCAATTTAATCTCCCCTGTTCAGTGGTTCGCAGCTCGCACCCAGGCGGAGACATACTGCAACCTCTCAAGGATTAGCGTGCCGGTTGCTGTTCCCCGCTGCTCTCTGGCACAGGCGGGACGCTTGTGCCTTTCGGTGGCAGCTTCAGGATTCCTTTTTTCTTTAGAATTCCCTCTCGCTGTTTCCCGCGTAACAGTTCAATCCCTATTTTGCCTGCCGGCACAAGGTTTTAAATAAAATTAATATTTTTTTATTATTTCTTATTCGCCTTGGAGTGACCAACTTAAGATGGGGCTTGGGGCTAAAGCCCAACTACAAACTTCAGGGCTAAAGCCCAACTACAAACTTCAGGGCTAAAGCCCAACTACTAACAGGGGCTAAAGCCCAACTACAAACTTCAGGGCTAAAGCTCAACTACTAACAGGGGCTAAAGCCCAACTACAAACTTCAGGGCTAAAGCCCAACTACAAACTTCAGGGCTAAAGCCCAACTACTAACAGGGGCTAAAGCCCAACTACTAACTTCTTGTCTTCTTCTCCTTTCAGTGACAAACTTAAGATGGGCTAAAGCCCAACTACAAACTCAACATTTATGGATCTTCCCACCCTACCCTTAGCTTTTCAATTCGCCTCCCCAGGGCCAATAGTCTTCAACCTGGGCCCACTCGTCATCCGCTGGTATGGCCTTTTGATTGCCTCAGCCGTGCTGATTGGCATCACCCTTTCCCAATACCTGGCTTCCCGCCGGCACCTGAAGCCAGAACTGCTGGGCGACTTGGCCATCTGGCTAGTCTTGGGGGCAATTCCCTGCGCCCGCATCTACTATGTGCTGTTTCAGTGGCAAGACTACGCCTCAAATCCAGGCGATATCATTGCCATTTGGAAAGGCGGCATTGCCATTCACGGTGCCATTCTCGGCGGCACCGCTGCCACCTTAATTTTTGCCCGCATCCAGAAAATTGCCTTCTGGCAATTAGTAGATTTGGTCGCCCCCTCCCTGATTTTGGGTCAAGCCATTGGTCGCTGGGGAAATTTCTTCAATTCAGAAGCATTTGGGGGGCCCACTGCTCTGCCTTGGAAACTCTATATCCCCCTAAAAAACCGCCCGCCTCAGTACATGAATTTCGATTACTTCCATCCCACTTTTCTCTATGAATCTCTGTGGAATTTGATGGTATTTAGCTTGCTAATTACCCTATTTTTTCGCGATTTGAAGGGTAAACCGCGCCTGAAAACCGGCACTTTGTTTTTAGTGTACATGGCGGCTTACAGCTCAGGTCGATTTTGGATTGAGGGATTGAGAACCGACAGCTTGATGCTGGGGCCGCTGCGCATGGCCCAGATGGTCAGTCTAGCCGGCATTGTTTTGGGGTTAGCCGGTTTGGCTTGGCTTTACATCTTCAACCGGCCCCTGCCAGATGTTGTCCCTGCCGACCGGCAGCAGCAAGATTATCGCTCTCAGTCTGCCGGTCCGCCCAAAAATTCCCCATAAAGCGAGAATAGATGTGAGATTTTAGATTTTAGATTAAATTTACTTTTTAATAATCTGAAATCTAAAATCTGACTAGGCTATTTGTGGGCGCAACAGCGAAATTAATTGATCAATCCCCTTTTGAATCCGCCGCGTCACCGTCATCGGGCTGACGCCAATCCTCTCAGCTACTTCCTTGCGGGGGATTTCATTCAAAAACACACACTCAATCACTTCTCGGGTTTTTTCTTCCAGCTGGCTCAAAGCCCCTTGCAGTTGCTGGCGTTCCTCTTCAGCGCTTTGCAGCGCTTGGTAGTGCGCGTCGAGCAACGTATCTCCCAGCGTCACCGGCATGTCCACTTGCTGGCCAATCGTGGCATCCAGACTCAGGGGAGTAGAATTTTGGGTAGCCAGCTGGCTTTCCCGCCACTCTTCGAGAGATACCCCCAGCTTGCGGGCGATTTCAGCCTCGCTGGGAGAGTAACCGAGAGACGCTGTTAATCGCTCTCGAACTTTCTGGCCTTCTTTTTGCAAATCTTGCCAGCGGCGGGGAATTCTCACCGGATTGCTCTTATCGCGCAAGAAGTGCAGCATCTCGCCGCGAATGTAAGGAACGGCAAAGGAGCTAAAGGCGCATCCCTGGTTGGGGTCGAAGCGCTCAATGGCCCGAATTAAGCCGAGATAGCCAATTTGTTCCAGGTCTTCGTAAGGTTCAGCGCACTGGTGGCTGACTCTGTGGGCAATCTTGCGCACCAAGCCTGCATTCAAGCGCACCAGCTGATTGCGAACTTGGACAGAGCGGTTCTGGTGATAGGAAACCAGCAGCTCCATCCCACGGGAGCGGAGAGAGGATTGAATTGCCATCCTTAAAAAGTCCTCAATGGTAGAAACCCCTTTACTTCAGGGAGTTGGGATCGTTAACTCATCAGACCGGACGCACCCGACGCTGAAAAGCAGCTGTACCTATTCTCCGTGCCTCCCCCAAGCCGCAACTATGGTTGTTCTACGGAATTGATTGGGGTGCTTTTGCCGCGTATCAGTACAAACACGCAAATTTCTGCCCGAAACCGCGATTTGCTTTTAGCTTTTCTTAAGGATTAAAGGCTAATACCGGCGGGCCGCCCAGGCAGGGCCGGCAAAATATAGGTGAAAATAAGCAGCCCCCAGCAATTTCTTGCCAGAGCAATCCGAGGAAAAAGGTAGGGTGCGCTACCGAAAAGTCTGGGCCGTCTCCGCAGGTGGCCGGTGAGGGCGGCCACGGGAAAGCCGGTCAGGGCGGCCACGGGAAAGCCGCCCCCACACCTTATGGATCGAGGTGTGAGATGCCTGAGATATTTTTTGTTTGATTACTTTGTTAAATAATGAACCGCTCAGCCAGCCCTCGGACGCACTCGGATGAAGAAGAAAGAGGAAGAGGGATAGTAAAATTAATAGGGGCAATTGACCGGAATGCAGAGTTTGAGAGGCGGGTGACAACAGAAGCAAAGGCTGTCACCTAAGAGGATTGACCGGCACCCCACAGGACGTGTTGCAGCCGGTCGCACCTGGGTCACGCACCCAAAAGCTGCGGGCGTGCCGGTGCGGGCCGCTGAAATATGCGCGAAAATAAGCATAGCCAGCAATTTCAAGCTAATCGGAGAACAAAATATGAGCAATACCAGTGATTTCCGCCAAGCCATGCGGGAGGCCAAATACCAGTCGCTGGTAGGGCCAAATGTGATTGCCAACGCCCTGCCCTACCTGGGGGGCGGACTTGTCCTCACCGCTGCCGGCACCTACGGCGGGCTGAGGATTTTAAGTGCCAACCCGGCGCTGTTTATGCCCACTTTCTGGGTGGCTCTGATTCTGGAGCTGGTTCTGTTCTTTGTGGCCCAAAGGGTGGCTGCACAGGGCAACAACAGCACCGCTCTGCCCCTGCTGGCCACTTACAGCCTGCTGACCGGCTACACCCTCACCGGCTTGGTGTTCCTGGCCTTGCGGACAGCGGGAGTTGGCCTGCCGGGAGTGGGGTTTGCCGCTTTGGGGTGCGGCGTCACCTTTATCGCCGCCCGACAAATTGGCTCCAACCTGTCGGAAGAAGACGGCATGGCTGTCACCCGAACGGTGCAGCTCGGCATCATTGCCCTGCTGGTCGTGCTAGTTGGCCAATTACTGCTTTCCCTGTTTGGGGTTTACACGCCCACCTGGCTGGAAGTTGCCATCTCCGGCGTGGGGGTGTTTCTGTTTGTCGGTGCGGCGGTGGTTGACTTCTTTGTCCTCCCTCGCACCTACGGCAACGATCAGTATCTGAGTGCCGCCCTGTCGATGTATCTGACGTACATCAACTTGTTTATTTTCATCTTGCGCTTGCTGATCGCCCTCAATAGCAGGGATTAATCCCGCAGGGGCGGGTTGGCAGCAGATTCCCACCGGCATCCTTTACCTCGCCGGTATCCCCCCCCTTAAATAGAACCTAGGGTGCGTGACGCCCTTGGGCGTCACGCACCCCAAGAAAGCAGGAAATTTGCTATAATGCTGATTGCCGTCAGTTCCTTAGTGTGACTCCCTCTCAGGGATTGAAAGATAATGGAAGTCCTAGACATCAAACGCGAAATCGAAACGCTGTCGTATCGCCTGGGGAAAACCCAGGACTATCTTTGACATACCGGCACTGACAGCCCAGATTCAAGACCTGGAGCAGCTGGCGGCTCAACCGGCCTTCTGGGACGACCAAGCCGCCGCCCAACAGACGCTGCAAAAACTTGACGGACTGAAATCCCACTTGCAGCAATATCACCGCTGGCGAACCAGTCTCGACGACGCAATGGCTGTTTTGGAACTGCTGGATCTCGAACCGGATCAGGCGCTGCAACTTGAAGCGGAAACGAATATAACCCAGCTCAACCGCGAACTCGACCAGTGGGAACTCGAACAGCTGCTGTCGGGAACCTATGACGAAAAAGGTGCGGTGCTGACTGTAAATGCCGGTGCCGGCGGCACAGACGCCCAAGACTGGGCCGAGATGCTGCTGCGGATGTACACACGCTGGGGGGAAAGTCGCGGTTACAAGGTGCACCTGACCGAAATTTCGGAGGGGGATGAAGCGGGAATTAAGTCCGCCACCCTGGAAATTGCCGGTCGCTACGCCTACGGCTACCTGAAGGCAGAGAAAGGAACCCACCGCCTGGTGCGGATTTCTCCGTTTAATGCTAACGGCAAACGGCAAACCAGTTTTGCCGGTGTGGAAGTGATGCCCGCGATCGACACCTCGGTGCAGCTGGAGATTCCAGAAAAGGATTTGGAAATTACTACCTCCCGCGCCGGCGGTAAGGGCGGCCAGAATGTCAACAAGGTGGAAACCGCTGTGCGGATTGTTCACATCCCCACCGGCATTGCGGTGCGCTGTACCGAGGAGCGCAGCCAGCTGCAAAATAAAGAAAAAGCTCTGGCTATCTTGAAAGCTAAATTGCTGATTATCGCCCAAGAGCAGCGGGCCCAGGAAATAGCCCAGATCCGGGGGGACATGGTGGAAGCCGCTTGGGGCAACCAGATCCGCAACTATGTCTTCCATCCTTATCAATTGGTTAAGGATCTGCGCACCGGCGTGGAAACCACCGCCATCGCAGACGTGATCAACGGCGATCTCGACCCGTTTATCGAAGCTTATCTGCGCCAGGAAAACCAGATTGCCCAAAGCCAGCCGGCATAACACCTTCGTTTGAGCTGAATACCCTAAATGGTGCAACCCTCTTGACAAAGAGGGTTTCGCTGTTATATAATATAGCGCAAAATTTAATGATTCTTTAGCGGTGGCAGAGCAGATACAGCAAGGGTTGCTAAGACTTTTAAAGGTATCGCTAGCACTGCAAATGGGTATCAAATTTTACCAAAGCTACCGGGAGCGCTCCCGGAAGCTAGGTTTATAAGCTCCGCTTTTGGAACAAGGTGTTTTGCCGTGACTCATCCCCGTGTTATCTGCCTCGGTGAAATTTTGTTTGATTATCTGGCTGACGGGCCCGGGCACTCGCTAAAGCAGGTTAAGTCTTGGACACCCTATCCGGGAGGTGCACCGGCCAATGTGGCTTGCGCTCTGGCCAAGTTGGGGACGCCAGCGGGATTTATCGGCTGTGTTGGCCAAGATGAACCAGGCGACTCCCTGGTGCGGGTGCTGTCTGAAGCCGGTGTGGATGTCACCGGCATGCAGCGCCAGAAAACAGCACCCACAAGGGCAATTTACGTCGTGCGCTCAGAAACAGGCGAGCGGGAGTTTGCCGGTTTTGGCGATCGAGACACTGCAGAATTTGCCGATACCTATCTCCAGGAAGATCGGTTGCCAGAGGAACTGTTTGAAAATGCTGAATTTCTAGTTTTGGGCAGCCTGGAACTGGCTTATCCCGACAGCCGCAAGGCGATTGAGCGAGCGATCCATTTAGCTGAAAAGCACTACATGAAAATTGTGCTGGATGTGAATTGGCGACCCGTATTTTGGCCAGATACCGCCGCTGCTCCCCACCAGATTCTGGATCTGCTCCCTCACGTCGATTTTCTCAAGCTTTCCGAAGAGGAAGCTGAATGGCTTTTAGGCGCGACGGATGCTAGTTCTATTTCCCACAAGATCGAGTCAGTGGAAGGTGTGCTGATTACTGCCGGTGAACACGGTTGTTCCTACTGTCTGGGAGATACCTGCTCGCAGGTGCCTGCTTTTCCTGTGAAGGTGGCAGACACCACCGGCGCGGGGGATGCCTTTCTTGCCGGTTTTATTCATCAGCTCTGCCAGCATGGGATTGGGATTCTCGAAGATGAGCAAATGGCGAAAAAAGTGGTGACTTATGCCTGTGCGGTGGGGGCGCTGACGGCGACTAAACCGGGCGCGATCGCCGGCGCACCTGATGCCGGTGAGGTGGAAGCTTTCCTGCACAGCACCGCTGTTCATTAGGTGAAGCGGTAAGAAACTTCAAGAAACCGGGTTTCTTAATCAATGTTTTCCCCTGGAAGCTAAGGTGATTCCAGAAACCCGGTTTCTGGGTTTCTGGGCTGGGAGAAAGAAACCGGGTTTCTTAATAAATGTTTTCCCCCGGAAGCTAAGGTGATTCCAGAAACCCGGTTTCTGGGTTTCTGGGTTTCTGGGTTTCTGCGTTTATCAAAGGAATTCGCGGGGATCGGTGACGTAGCCGGTGAGCGCTGAAGCTGCTGCGGTGTAGGGCGAGGCGAGATAAATTTGCGCTTCCTTATTTCCCATGCGCCCGGGGAAATTGCGGTTGGTGGTGGAAACACAAATCTCTGGCTCATTCAGACGCCCAAAAGTATCCTTCGGTCCGCCCAAACAAGCGGCGCAAGAAGGTGCTGCCGGTTCAATGCACCCAGCAGCGAGGAAGATTTCCGACAGGGTTTGCCCCTCGTATTTCTCGGTAAACAAATCTTCGTACACTTTTTGGGTGGCCGGCACTATGTAAGTAGGCACTTTTACCTGACGCCCCTTGAGAATGCGGGCGGCGTTAAGAAAATCAGAAGTTTTGCCGCCGGTGCAGGAACCGATATACACTCGGTTTATCTTGACATCGCGACATTCTCGTGCTAAGGCGCGATTGTCCGGGGAGTGGGGTTTCGCAACCACCGGCTCTAATGTGGAAACATCGTATTGCCAAGAACTGTAGAACTTGGCGTCCGCATCGGTATAGACCGGCTCAAACGGTTTGTCAGTGCGGGCGCGGACATATTCAAAAGTAGTTTCATCCGGGGCGATGGTGCCATTTTTGCCACCGGCTTCTATGGCCATATTGCACAGCGTCATCCGCTCTTCCATCGACATGCGCCGCACAGCTTCCCCGGCAAATTCCATCGTCCGGTAGTTAGCTCCCGAAACCGTAATATCCCCGATTATTTGCAAAATCAGGTCTTTCGCCAGCAAATAAGGGGGCATTTCGCCATCCAGGACAAAGCGCATAGTAGCGGGCACTTTAATCAGCAACTTGCCGGTGCCGAGGATAAAGGCGGCGTCGGTATTGCCGATACCGGTGGCGAACTCGCCAAACGCACCGGCATTGCAGGTGTGCGAATCAGTGCCAAACAGCACTTCTCCCGGGCGGGTGTGACCCTCCTGTGCCAGAGCGATGTGACAGACGCCCTTATAATCCGGGTTAGCCTTAAAGTCAGAGCGGTCTGTGATGTCGTAGAAATATTTGATACCCTGCTCGCGGGCAAAATCACGCAGAATATCGACATTGCGGTTAGCCCGCTCATCGGCGGTGAAGATATAGTGGTCGGGAATCAGGACAATCTTCTCCCGATCCCAGACTTTAGCGTCAGAGCCAAATTCCCGCTTGAACACCCCGATGGTGCCAGGACCGCAGACATCGTGGGTCATCAGAACATCCACATTCACCCAGATATTCTCACCCGGTTCCACCGCAGACCGACCGGCAGCCCTGGCCAATATTTTTTCGGTGAGGGTCATCCCCATAGCACTTCTCCTGCGCAAACGCTCCGCGCATTCCTTTAATGAACTACAGCTCACTATCTATAGTAGTGGGCGAACCTAGCCTCTGCTTGAGCAATTTTTGCTTCTGAGAGGGAAGCCCAAACCGGGATTTTAAGGAGCAACGGTGAGTTGACCGGCAGCGATATTGCTGACAGCGCGTTGCATAGCAGCCAGAGCCCGATTGTAGTCCAGAATTGCCTGCACCCGGTTGCCTTCAGAGCGGCTCAGGTCGTTTTCTGCAGAGATCACGTCACTCTGGGTGCCCACACCGGCTTGAAATCGCAACCGCGCCAAACGCAGGGCTTCCGTAGAGCGCTCCACCTCCACAGAAGCGGTTTGAATATTTTTCAAATTAGCGTCCAAGTTGTAATAGGCTTGTTCCACCTGGAAGCGAACCTGGTTGCGCTGGTTGGCGAACTGGGTTTCTGCGATTTCCTTGTTTCTTTCCTCCTGGGTAGCTCTAGCTCTGGCTGCTCCGCCATCGTACAAATTCCATCTCAACCGGGCTCCCAGTGCGTAGCCACCGGCAAAACCGACGCTATCGTCCAAGTTATTGACCAGATCGTATCTGCCAAAGACACTCACTTGCGGGCCGGTACTGGCCAGAGCCGCCTGTCGCTGGGCGTCGCTAACTTCCCGCTGAACCAGCTGCTGTTCCAGCTCGGAGCGGTTCTTAAACGCCTGCACGATGCTGTTTTCGAGGGAGTCGTTCCAATAACCGGCGATTGCCACTGGATCGGCGGCGGAGAGATCCACCGACTGGGACAAACTGAGCAGCTGAGCCAGCTGGCGGCGTCTGATTCGCTGATCGCCCTGGGAGCGAGTCAGATTTTGCAGCTCGTTGGACAGCTGAACCTGGGAGCGCAGCACGTCAAATCGGGTGCCCACACCGGCTTTTTCCAGGGCTTCGGCATCTTTCAAGCTCTGCTGGGCGTTTTTAACGGAAGACTCGCTAATCCGGACTTGCTCGTCGGCTTGCTGGAGGTCGTAGTAAGCGTTGGCGACATCCAGCCGCAACTGCTCGTCGATGCGCTCGAGTTCTAGCTGGTTGAGCCGCACCTGTTTTTCTGCAGCCCGGATGGTGGCAGACCGGCGTCCGGAGGTGTACAGATCGTAGCTTAATTCCAGCTGGCCAGTAAGGCTTCTGCTGACGGTATCATTTTCTGGCACCCCTTCTGGCGCAATCACATTTCCCAGCCGCGCGTTGGCGGAATCCGTGCGGGTGACGTCGCTGGCCAGATTCAGGGAGGGATATTCAGCGGCGACGGCTTCTCGCAGGGCGGCGCGAGATCGCTCCACCTGCAGCAGGGCCACCTGGAAGTCTCGATTGTTGCGCCGCGCCAGTTCCAGCGCCTGTTTCAAGGTGATGGGCTGGGTGCCCCGGATCTGGACTTCCTGCGGTTGGGTGGGAAACTGCAGGGGATTGGGGCTAGGGTTGAGGTAGCTAGGAGCCGGTGTTTCCTGAAGCTTGTCTGCTGGTTTGGCTGAGGGATTGGGCGCGGGGGCTGGAGGCGCGGCTTGACGCTGAGGAAGGCTGCCACTGTCGCCGGCTGGTTGCTTGTCAATCCTTGGCAAGGTTTCCACTGCAGCCGGTGAGGATGGGGCGGATGGGGCGGATGGGGCGGGTGGGGCGGGTGGGAAATCTTTGCCGGCTGGGGGGGAGGGTGCTGTCTGGGAAGCACCGGGTCCGATACTGGTGAGGGCGATTGCTACTCCGGTGCCGGCAGCGATCAGTTGACGATAGATTAGCATAGGTTTTTGATTCGCTCGCGCTGTGTGAGACACATCCAGGGAAAGAGCAAGCCACCTTAAGCAGAATAGCAGTTCCTACTTAGCCACTGGCTTACTGGGGCTACCGGCTTAATCCGGGACAGAAACCAGGTTTCTTTGAGAAACTTGGTTTCTTGTTGCCATTGGAGGCAGTCGCGATGCTCCTGCGGAGCCTCTGCGCTACAACTGCGTGCACCGCCACCGATGAAAATTCTCCCATCGGCGGGGCGATCGCGGAGGGCGGGGCGGCCACGGTGGGCCGCCCCTACAAGACTATTTTCAAGTCAAATCCTCCCACAGGGCCTTCCCAGCTTCAGCAGGGCACGAGGAAAGGATTAAGGCTCAATTGGTTAAGTTCCAGGTTTGATAGCCCCTGACAGTAACGATCCTACACAGAATTTTTGCTTACTTGTGATTTGCCCCAGCTGCTAGTGGGAGGGCAATTGAATGGTAAATTGGCTGCCAATGCCTTCAACGCTTGCAACTGCGATGCTGCCGCCGTGGGCAGTGGCAATGGCTTGGGCGATGGGCAGTCCCAGTCCCGCTCCGCCGGTGTGCCGGGAGCGATCGCTGCTGACTCGGTAGAAGCGGTCAAAAATTCGCGCTTGTTCGGAGGGGTGAATGCCGGTGCCGGTGTCTTGGACTTGAATGAGGGCGTGACCGGCTGCACTGTCCAGGATAACCGCAACTCGCCCACCGGCACCGGTGTGCTGGATGGCGTTGACTACTATATTCAAAACCAGGCGATAGAGCTGCTCAAAGTCACCGGTTACATACAGGGGTTTTGGCGCTCGAATGTCTGCGGTTAGCTCAACTTCTGCTTCTAGCGCCAAAGACGCCATTTCTTCAGTAAGGTCGCTGACGAGATCGTTGAGGCAGCAGGGCTGGTATTTTACGGGGGATGACAGCTGATCCATGCGGGAGAGGAGCAATAAATCCTGAACCAGCACCGACAGCCGGTGATTCTGGCGCTCGATCACTCTCAGGGTGTCTCGCGCTTCGGCTAGTGAGAGCTGATTCACCCGCAGTGCCGATTCCAGTGTGGCGCGGATGGCGGCTAGGGGTGTGCGCAATTCGTGGGCGGCGTCTGAGGTGAATTGCTGGATTTGCCGGTATGAGCGGTACACCGGCTGCATCGCCAGCCCCGCCAGCCACCAGCCTGCACCGGCAACGAGCAACATGGCCACCGGCAGCCCCAGCAGGAGAATCCACCTCACTGCTGCGAGATAGTCGTCAAAGTCTTTGAGGGAGCGCCCGACTTGCATGTAGCCCCAAGAGCGGCTGTCCCAAGTGTGCAGGGAGAGGGATATTTGGTCGTACCGGCTGCCGGTGGCGTCAGTCACGATTTGCCAAGCTTTCTGTGGGGCGGTTGCCGGCAATCCCTGCGGCTGGGTGCCGGCAGCTGCGATCGGGCGTCCCGCAACGTCCAGCAACCGCAGGTAGTAGGCTCCTTGGTGAAGGGCACCGGCGGTGTGTCGCTGCGAAGAAGCCGGCTGTGCGGAGCAGGGTTCGCCATTGTAGCACAGTTCCGGCAAAATGTCAAGGGACGCTTTTTCAAGGCGTCCGGGCTGCTTGAGGGTGAGTTCTATGCTGTCGTGCAGGGTGCCGGCAACGGATTCTAGCTCTCGGGCTGCAGTGACCCAGTGGGCGTGGGAGATCGCTTCGTAGACGCCAAACCCGCACAGGCTGAGAATTAGGCCCATGACGCCGGCGTACCAGCTTGCCAGTCGCCAGCGGGTCTGCTGGAAGAGTGTGTTTTGGTTCATGGGGGGTTTTGGTTTGAACCGCGCCCGACGCGCCTGTTCGCCAAGAAAGATAAAGAAGATTATTTAGGCGGATTTGGGAGGAGGCGATATCCAAGTCCGTAGACTGTTTCAATGATATCCTCACGCCCAATTTCGGCAAGTTTGCGCCGCAGCAGGCGCATCTGTGCGGCTACGACGTTGCTGGCGGGTTCTGCGCCCAACTCCCACAGCTGGTTGAGCAGCTGGTCGCGGGTGACGATTCGGTTGGGGTGCCGCATGAAGTATTCGAGAAGCTGGTATTCTTTGTTGGTCAGGGATATGACTTGCTGGCTGCCGGTGGGGTCTTGAACAGAAAGGGTGCGGGTGCCGTAATCTAGGGTGAGGTTGCCGGCGTGCAGTTGCTGGGTTTGAATTTGGGGCGACCGGCGCTGCAGTGCTCGCAACCGCGCCAGCAGTTCCTCCATGCCAAAGGGTTTGACGAGATAGTCATCGGCACCGGCATCTAAGCCGGCAACTTTATCTTGCATGCTGTCTTTTGCAGTCAGCATCAGCACCGGCAGCGGGTTGCGCTTTGCTCGCAGGCGCTTGCACAGCTCCAGTCCTGACAGTTTGGGCAGCAGCCAGTCGAAGATGGCCAGAGAGTATTCCGTCCACTGGCTGTCTAAATAGTACCAGGCTTCCACACCATCTTGCGCCCAGTCTACTATGTAGGCTTCTTGAGTTAAGGTGCGCTTAATGGCAGCACCCAAATCTGGCTCGTCTTCAACTAGCAGGACTCTCATGGCAAATCAGCTGTAACTGCAATTAGTGCCCTGTGCTGTGGTTGGGGTTGCCTTGCTGGTGCTGCTGGTGGTTGGTGCCGGCGGGATTGTCGCTGCTGCCGGTTGCGCCGTGACCCATCATGGTCTTGCACTTTTCCTTCATCTGGCTCATTTGGGCGTTCATCTGATCCATCTCAGCCCTCATTTGGCTCATCTGTTCCATCATTTGTTGCTGGTGTTCGGGCGTCATCGCCGGGGAGGGGGAGGGTGCGGTGGGGGCGGAGGGTGGGTTCTGGGCGAACAGTGGCGCAGCGGCGAGCGCTAGGGCTGCTAGACCGGCGGCGGCGGCGGTTGTCAGGGAAGGGCTGCGCAGATAATGGTTCATAGTATCCTCGTGCTGGACAAGCTCTGTAAGCTTTCTTACTTATTAGCTTCGCAGGGGATTGTGAAATCAGGATGAAATCGCAGCCTGGTCGCACACTGTAAAGAGCGTAAAACTCTTGGCGTTGCACAGCCTGTGGGATGAACTCCACCCCCCAAACTCCTCCCCGTGTGCGAAGAGGGGGAGTTGGAGGGCAGGGGTTTATCCCCCTAATGTGCGTTCGCGTCGCAGTCTGCCTAAAGGACATTTACCCAAAAATCAGCGGTGACAATCTGACCGTTGCGGTTAAATTGCCCCCACAGTTTATATTTCCCCGGTTGGGGGAACTGAGTCATAAAATGCACCTCGCCGGCGGGAGTGCCTCCGTGGGCGTGGGCGTGAATGTAGTCAGATGCTTTCAAATCTGCTGACTGGCGGATAATGACTAAATGGCCGGTTTCGCCCAGGTAGGGCTGCAAATCTGTTACCTTTTGACCGGTGGCGGTGTCCTGCATGTTAAAGACGAGCATGACTTCTTTGCCGGCTTTGACGGTTGCTTCCGGTAACGCAAGCTGTACTTTTGTATTGCCAAAGGTCTTGGTGAAATTCTGGTCAGCAGCGGGTGCCGGTGATGCGGTGCCAGGAACCGCTGTTTTCAGCACAGAAACTCGCTCGGTCTGTCCAGCTGGTTTGTAATCCGCGAAAAGCGTGTAACCGCCTGATTTGGGAAAGCTCGCCTCGACTTCAAACCGGCCATTTCCTTTGTAGGTGGGGTGAATGTGGCTGAAAAACAGGAGGTCATCGCTGACTGCAATCAAGTGCATCAGCTTTTCCTGAAAGGTGTCAAAGTCGGTGATGGCTTTGCCTGCTGAGTCGCGAATGTCAATGGCCAGAGAAACTGGTTTTTTGGCGGCAATATTGGATGAAACGGTGAGTTTGGCTTGGCTGGTTGCCGGTGTCCCTGAGTTGCCGCCGGAGTGGTCATTATGTTCGCTTCCGGAAGAACCGCCATGATTCATTTGCTCCATGTGTTGCGTGTGGCCATCCATTTGAGCCATCGATGGCTGTCCGGAAGTCTGTTGTGTCTGAGCCGGCACGTCACCAGATGTGGCGGGGAATGAGCAACCCTGAGCCGATAATAAGGTGGACAGGACTGCAAACGCACTGACAAAGCGATTCATTGAGTGTTCTCCCAGGTAGTCGGTTTTATATTTCAGGTACAAAATAGAGAAGGCGGGAAGTCATCTGCCGGCATTCCGCCGCAGATCGCTTTGTTTAAATCATAAAACACGAAAATGAAATCAGGATGAAATCGCCAGGGCGGTTAGGCCCACTTACATAGTGCCCGGCTGATTGCAGCACTATTTACTGATTCCGCCACACATAGCAGACATTCCTTGCGAGACAAAACCGTCAACTTCGTGAGCGTGTTCGCGAATAACAGCTACCATATCTGGAGCCTGAGAAGTTTCGGTGACAGTGACTCCCTTGGGCGTTTTTTCCAATTTGCGCTGATAGCGGTTTGCATTGCGAAACATAACCGGCAGGGTGGGGCTGATCATCGACAGCTCTCGCCCCTCGTCAAGGCGCTTGTACATAGTGGGAACGTGCTGTTGAATCAGGGCAGCAATTTCAGGGCTGTCCGATTCTGTCGTTGAGCGAATACCGCCCGGAATTTCCTCAACGGTGCGCCGAATTTGGTTGTGATTGGCAAACATCTGGTGAATGATACCCATATCTCCGCCCATCATGCCGCCGCCCATCATGCCGCCGCCCATCATGCCACCGCCCATCATTCCCTGACCGCACATACCACCGCCGCTCATTCCTTGAGCGATTTGTGTCTGTTGGCTCGTCGCCAGTTTGGGGGTCAGGAAAATTAATCCTAAAGTCAGGGCAAACAGAACAGTCCATAAAATAGATTTTCGCTGCATATTTACCTCCATTGCTGTTTGGGGGGGATTGAGGGGCTGGCAACACCAGCCCCTTGCTTCTCGATTCCCTTCTCACCGGGCGGGTGAGGAGGGGTGTCAGCCCTAGAAGGCTTT
>JALOOK010000231.1 GCA_025454445.1 Oscillatoria sp. Prado101
TCGTGCTCAATCACAACAATCGAGTGACTTTCTGCTAGCGAGAGAAGCAAATCGCCGGTTAATGCCGTTTCCTCATCCGTCAAACCGGCAACCGGCTCATCCACCAGCAGCAAATCCGGTGACTGCGCCACCAACATCCCAATCTCCAACCACTGCTTCTCCCCGTGAGACAGAAACCCAGCTTTAACATCCGCTTTCGTCACTAACCCAATCGTTTCCAACAACTGCACCACAGTTTTACGCTCCGATGCCGGTGTGCGACCCCACAATGTTGATAGCACATTTTTGTTGCGGTTGCAAGACAGCTCCAGATTCTCGCGAACCGTCAGGTTGAGGTAAACGCGAGGGGTTTGGAATTTGCGCCCAATTCCCATGCGGGCGATTTGATGTTCCGAGAAAGAGCGCAAATTCCGCCCCTTAAACATCACCCGCCCTATTGTGGGCTGGACTTTGCCGGTGATCGAATCCAGAAATGTTGTCTTGCCGGCACCATTTGGGCCAATTATCACGCGCAACTCACCGGCATCCATACTGAAGTTCAGCTGGTTCAGGGCTTTAAATCCGTCAAAGCTGACGGTTAAGTTCTGTATGTCTAAGATGTTCGGGCTCATATTTATCGGGGGTAGTGGTAGGGTGCGTTCCGCTTTGAGAGTTCTCGTTTGAAGTGGGGTTTGTTCCGCTTGCGGAACGCACCTTACTCCTTTCTGGGGGGATTATAGCGGTTTTCAGTTGGATCAAGTACATGCCAGAAACCCGGTTTCTTTAAGAAACCGGGTTTCTCAGTATCTCACTCAGATGAAAACCGCTATATTTGAACCGCCGCCGTGAAGGAGCGCCAAGAAGAAAGAGGAGGAGGCGAAGAGGTCAGCTTTCCAGTTCTTCGCGCTCGCGCTGCACTTCTGGGTTGTCTTCTAAGCTGGGGTAGGTTGCGACTTTCCGGCGCAATCCCAATCGGGAGCGCAGCGGCTCGATTCCTTGGGTGCGCAGCCAGCCGACTAAACCGTTGGGAAGTGCCATGACGACAATTAGAAACAGCGCCCCTTGGAAAAATAGCCAGACTTCGGGTAATTTTTCGCTGAGAAGGCTTTTGGCGTAATTTACCGCCAGCGCCCCTAAGATGGCTCCCACCAAGCTGGCTCGCCCTCCGACTGCTACCCAAATTACCATTTCAATGGAGAAGGCAATATCCATTGCTTTGGGGGAGATGATGCCGGTTTGCAGGGTGAACATGGCACCGGCAATGCCGGCAAGCCCAGCGGAAATGGCAAAGACCACAACTTTATAGCCGGTGGGATCGTAACCGGAAAAGCGCACCCGACTCTCATCATCGCGAATTGCTATTAGCAAGCGCCCGAAACGCCCGCTCGTCAGCCACCGGCACAGCGCGTATGCGCCCGCAAGCAGCACCACTGTAACGCTATAGAAGATAAATTGTGTCTGAGTTTCGCTCACCGGCACCCCAAAAAGTGTCTTGAAATCTGTCAGCCCGTTGGTGCCGTTAATCAGTTTTTGCTGTCCGTTGAACAGGTTGAAGAACACAATTGTCGCCGCTTGTGTTAGAATAGAAAAATACACCCCCCGGATGCGGTTGCGGAACACCAGATAGCCCAGGAAAGCTGCCACCAAAGACGGAATTAGGATAATGGCTGCGGCGGTGAAACCGAAGGAATAGAACGGTTGCCAAAACCAGGGGAGTTCCGTCACCCCGTAAAGGCTCATAAATTCAGGCAGCTGGGTGCTAGCATCGGGGGGGATTTGCAGCTTCAGGTGCATGGCTATCGCGTAACCGCCCAAGGCAAATAATACCCCGTGCCCGAGGCTGAGCATGCCGGTGTAGCCCCAGATCAAATCAATGCCCAGGGCTGCAATAGCCAGCGCCAAAAACCGCCCCAGCAAGTTGAGGCGAAACTCGGAAAGCGCCGCCGGCACTGCCAATATCAACAGCAGCGCAATCCCCGCGACAGCCACCGCTTCAATCCATAGCCGTTTGTAGTTGGGCTTTAGCCCCCGTTTGTAGTTGGGCTTTAGCCCCTCCGTTTGCCGATCTCCGGCGCTCCCGCTCTGCCTTTCTCCCTGTCTTCTGTAAGGAAAGTGGTAGATTTTCCGACTTTCCCGGTTTTCTTTTTCCCCTTCTGGCATGCTCTCAAACTCCTTTTTTCCCTGTTATACCAAGTTGAGATATTGCGGTTCTCAGTTTGATGTGCTATGGTCCAGAAACCCGGTTTCTTAAAGAAACCGGGTTTCTCAGTACCTCACTAATCTGAGAACCGCTATAGATATAGCAGCAGGCACGCACAGGAATGCACATTCTGGCCTCCCCTGCTCCCCTGCTCCCCTGGGTTTCAGCCCCCCCCCTCAAGCATCCACCGTCCGCCCCTTCTGCGGGAAAATCCCTGCCGGTCGCACCTGCAGAAAAGCAATAATCAGCGCAAACACCATCACCTTCGCCATACTCGCCGTTGCAAAAAACGTAAAGAAATCAGCCAAAGGCTTGACATTTGACAGCATCAGTGCTAACGTTCCCGAACCTATCAGATAGTTAGCCGTGCCAATCGCCAGCGCCGCCACAATCGTTCCCACCAGTTTACCAACACCGCCGGTGACTACCACCATAAAAGCGTCCACAACATAATTCTGACCCGTATTTGGCCCCACCGAACCCAGTAAACTGATCGCACAGCCGGCAACCCCAGCCAGCCCAGAACCCAAAGAAAAAGTCAGGGCGTCCACTGTTTGAGTGGGAATCCCCAAACACGAACTCATATTGCGGTTTTGCGTCACCGCCCTGATCCGCAACCCCCAGACAGAACGCTGCAAAAACAGGTAAATGCCGGCAACACAAACAACCGTCAGCCCGATAATAAACAGCCGCGTATAGGGCATCTGAAAATTCCCCACCGGCAGCCCCCCTCGCAGCCAGCTCGGTGCCGTCACATCCACATTTTGCGCACCAAACCAAGGCTTCGTCACTGCCAATTGATACGTCTGCCCCAAAAACGCGCCCGCCGCACCGGCAACCCCCAGCGACAGAGGCAACATCACCGCCACCACCCCCCCGCGAATTCGCTCAAAATCCGCTCGCCGCGACAGCACCCACAAAGCCCCAAAAAACAGCCCGCAAAACAGCCCAATTCCAATCGCCATCACCCAGCTTACACTGCGCACAAACTGCTGCAAAATCAAACTCACACCCCAAGTCGCCAGCAGCGTTTCCAGCGGACGCCCGTAGAGAAAGCGAACCGCAACCCGCTCCAAAATTAACCCCGCCAAAGCCGCCACTGCGAACGCACACACAAGGGCAAAGAAAATATAACCCTCAACCCAAGGCGCTCCCAACATTTTAAAGCCATTTTGCACCACAAAAGTCGTATAGGCTCCCAGCATCATCAGCTCGCCGTGAGCCATATTAATCACGCCCATCAGCCCGAATATGATAGCCAAACCCAGCGCCGCTATCAGCAGCACCGAGCCAATACTAATTCCATTAAACAGACCGTCTAATAATTGCAGCACCCGCTCCTCCGTGCGATTTTATTTTTAATAACCGCAGATGAACGCGGATAAACGCAGATAATTTATGTAAAGCTATCTGCGTTTATCTGCGTGTATCTGCGGTTGATAAATCCCAAACCCTTTCGTCCTCGATTTTTAGCTCGCCTTAAACTTACCCCCCTTAGCCGGATCTGACCAGTCGCAGGAAAAACCTTTCGTTTCTTTAACGAACTGATTCCAGGGCACCGGCTCAACTGCCTTGGGCGTAGAGTAAACAATCTCAAACAGTCCGTCATCCCGGACTTGTCCGAGCCGCACAAACTTGGCCAGGTGATGGTTACTTGCCAATTTTACCAGACCCCCCGGCGCTTCAAACGTCTGGCCCAGTGCAGCTGCTCTCACCTTCTCCAAGTCGTCAGGTGTCCCAGCTTTTTCCACCGCCTGCTTCCACAAATAAACCATAATATAAGCCGCTTCCATCGGGTCATTCGTCACCCGGTCCTTACCATATTTCGCCTTAAAAGCTTCCACGAATTTCTTGTTTGTCGGTGTGTCCACGGTCATAAAATAGTTCCAGGCAGCATAGTGGCCTTTAAGCGACTCAGTGCCGATGGCTTTGACTTCTTCTTCCGCAATGCTCACCGACATCGAGGGATACTTATCTGGCCCCAAACCGGCCCCCTGCATCTGTTTGAAGAACGCCACATTGCTGTCCCCGTTGAGGGTGTTAAAAATCACCCCTCCCTCTGGCAGTGCCGCCTTTATTTTAGCAATCAGCGGCGTCACTTCTTGGCTGCCCAGGGGCAGGTAGTCTTCGCCCACCACTTCACCGCCCTTGGCTTCCAGTTGCGCCTTGATGATCGTGTTCGCCGTGCGCGGGAAAACGTAGTCCGAGCCAACCAGGAAGAACTTTTTGCCCTTATTTTCCAGAAGCCAGTCAACTGCCGGCTCGATTTGCTGGTTGGGAGCAGCGCCGGTGTAGAAAACATTCTTAGAACACTCTTGCCCTTCGTACTGCACAGGATACCACAGCATGTGTTTTTTTTGCTCGAAAACCGGCAGCACCGCTTTGCGGCTAGCAGAAGTCCAGCACCCGAAAACAGTCACAACTTTATCCTGGTCAATCAGCTTTTTCGCTTTCTCCGCAAAAGTGGGCCAGTCAGACGCGCCATCTTCCTGAATCGGTTCGATTTTCTTGCCCAGCACCCCACCGGCACTGTTGATTTCCTCAATCGCCAGCATCTCCGCGTCCACGACGCTCTTTTCACTAATGGCCATCGTGCCGCTCAGGGAGTGCAGTATTCCCACTTTTATCGTATTTCCGCTGCCGGTGCCCGCTCCCGTCGCGGATGGAGAAGATGCCGAAGTTGCCTTACTCTCTGTCTGTGCCGGCGGGTTTTGACCGCAAGCTTTCAGCAGAATGCTGGTTCCCAGGGTTGCAGAACCATATAATAGGAATTTACGCCGGCAAAACCGCCTTGCCATAGTGTGACTTACCCCGATTGTGTTTGCAGAGATTGAATGTACCGAGTGATATTAGGGCTATGCGGTGCCAAGAAATTGTTATATTCGATACAAAAATTTCACCGGCAGCCCGCCGATTGGAGAAACTTAATCTAATCTTAACAATTGGCGTCCCGTCGGCACAGTGCTGCGCCACAGCCGTCTGCCAGTGCAGCGCCACCGGCCTTTCACCGGGGCGGCGCGACCCTGCCGCACAGGGGCAATAATGTAGTGCAGATAACATATTGCCAGAAGCACCTCTGCTAATTTTTGGCCTATTCAACTGCGTATAGGTGTGAGAGAGAATGCGTACTGCTGTTTGGCACTTGCTGACGCTCAGTGCGGCAATTGTGACGTACCAGCTGCTTGACACAGCAGCCACAAGGGCGGAGGGATACCAGGGGGACTTGTCAGAAATGCCGGCACAGGCACCGGCACAGGCACCGGCACAGGCACCGGCACAGGCACCGGCACAGGCACCGGCACAGGCACCGGCACAAATGCAAGAATTCAGCCCTTCCACAGAGCCGGTATCGCCCAAAACAGAAGCGATGGAACAAGTGACATCGGTGTCTCAGCTCTCCGATGTCCAGCCGACAGACTGGGCATTCCAAGCCTTGCAGAACCTGGTAGAGCGCTACGGCTGCATTGCTGGCTATCCCGACGGCACCTTTCGGGGGAACCGAGCGATGACGCGCTACGAATTTGCTGCCGGTTTGAACGCCTGTTTGGAGCGGATCGTGCAGCTGATTGGGCGAACTGACACTTCCAACTTAGCCACCAAAGCAGATTTAGCCGCCCTGAACCGGCTGCTGGAAGAATTCCAAGTCGAACTCGCCACCCTACGCGGTCGCGCCGACGCCCTAGAAGCTCGCACCGCCGAACTGGAAGCCAATCAGTTCTCCACCACCACCAAACTCACCGGCGAAGTAGTATTCGCCGCCAGCGATATTATAGGAGCGACAGACACCGGCCCCAGCTCAGTGCCCAACTTTTCCGAGCGAGTGCGGCTCAACTTCAATACCAGCTTCACCGGCAAAGATCACCTGTTAGTCCGCTTGTATGCCTCCAACACCCCTAACTTAGCTATCCCCGGCGGCACGAACATGGCCCGCCTCCACCCAGACCGGGGCAACGACAACAATTTCGACATCGATTTAGGCTGGTACAACTTCCCCGTAGGCGACAAAGCCAACGTTTTGATCGAATTTGCCGGTGGCAAACTAGATGATTTCGCTCCCTCTCTCAACGCCCTTGATTACGGCGGCGCAGCCCTGGGCACCATCTCCCAGTTTGGGCAGCGCAACCCCATCTACCGGCTTAGCGGTGCCGGTGTCGGTGCCGGCATAACCTACAACTTTAGCAAATCCCTCGGCGTCTCCTTGGGCTATCTCGCCGGCAACTATCTCTCCGCTGGCGATCCCACTCCCGGACGGGGATTTTTCGATGGCACTTTTGGCGCAGTCGCCCAACTCACCGTGCGCCCCAGCGACAGCATCGGTCTGGGTTTAACCTATGTCCGCTCTTATTTTACCGGAGAAGATGTCATTAATAATAACGTCAGCACCGGCGGGGGAGTCGGCAGCGCCCTAGCCGAAAAACCTTTTGGCAATGCCGCCACCTCCGCCAATTCCTACGGGTTGCAAGCCAGTTTCCGGCTCAGCCCCAGGTTTACTCTAGGCGGCTGGGTTGGCTGGACAGAAGCAACTGCTGAAGGCAATGGGTTTAATGATGCTGGACTTCAAGTAGCCAGTGACGGGGACAGCGCTACTCTTTTAAACTGGGCCGTAACCTTAGCTTTCCCAGACCTGGGCAAAAAAGGCAATTTGGGCGGGATTGTTGTGGGCATGCCGCCCAAACTGACTGATAGCAACGGCGTGGAAGATCGGGACACTTCTTTGCATTTAGAGGCGTTCTATCGCTACCAAATCACTGATAATATCGGCATCACTCCCGGTCTTATGGTGATTTTAAATCCGGAACACAACGACAGTAACAAAACCATGTACGTCGGCACCGTCAGGACTACGTTTAGTTTCTAGTTGGGGGCGTGTCGGAGAAACCGGGTTTCTGAATAAATCTTTCGGTAGGGATGCTTGTATTTTTCACAGAAACCCGGTTTCTGGGGGGGCGGAGAAACCGGGTTTCTGAATAAATCTTTCCGTAGGGATGTTTGTATTTTTCACAGAAACCCGGTTTCTGTCGGTTTCTGGGGGGGCGGATAAACCGGGTTTCTGAATAAATCTTTCCGTAGGGATGTTTGTATTTTTCACAGAAACCCGGTTTCTGTCGGTTTCTGGGGGGGCGGAGAAACCGGGTTTCTGAATAAATCTTTCCGTAGGGATGTTTGTATTTTTCACAGAAACCCGGTTTCTGTCGGTTTCTGGG
>JALOOK010000232.1 GCA_025454445.1 Oscillatoria sp. Prado101
TCCCTTGCTGTCAATCGAGCGTGGGCATAACATTCTGAATGACGACAACAAAGCAGCGATTGGTGCGGCTTACTTTCTAGTCCGCCCCCACGAACATCCCAAGGACATCAACTATGCCATTTACTCTATCAACCGCTGGGCGATTGAGCATTCCCAAGATTTATCTTGGATTGAGCAGCCAAATCCCTCAAGCTCACTTACAATAGACAAAGTGGGCGACCTTTTCCGCACAGCCGCCTTCCTTCGCTGGCGCAACCTCTTGCAACTGCCAATGATGTACAGAGTCATGCCCAAAAAAGAGCGGGAAGCTGTAACATGGAATCAGCTGGTGGCTATCTGGCAAGTCATTGGGCGTCTCATCCGTGGGGGGTGTCCAGCTCGCGTATTTTTCTGTGATGCAGCTTTTGCCCCAAACACGGCATCCGGGGAAGAGCAACCCGACACGGCAGCTACAAGCTTGCTAGTTGGGATGGAACAGGTGCTGCGCCCCTATTTTGAACCTAATTCTCAAGTCCAGATATCGCCAAGAGAAAAGCAACTGGTCAAAGCACTCTATGAGCCGTTCTATGAAGCGATTAAAAAGACCAAGAAACTCACTAAGGAACTTCGCTGATGCCGGTACAATATAATCACGCACCCCCCTGTTGAAACATGGGGCTGGACAAACAAAGCCCGCCTGCGCGGGCTGAGCAGACTCCTTTCTCAACGCCCCCGTTGGGGTGTGGGTAGCAGCTTTTGCAATCGCCCGCTACAATATATGAAAACAAGGAACTTCACTGATGCCTGTACAGTACAACCACCTGCGCACGCTTGCTTTCCAGTTTTCGCCTGAAGCTGGAGATATGTTCAGCGATTATTTTACCTTAAAATTTCCCGACAAATGGAAAGAACCGCTTAAAAGTTTGCAAGCGCGACTGACAAACCGCGACCCCAAGGAGACAAACATCCCTATCGGCAACCTCAACAAGGCGTTCCGGGCGCTGGTTCCCGATATCATATCAATTGCCCGCTATCAAGATATATTCGGCGGGCGTACCTGGATATATAGCCGTCAAGAAATTGAGACGGAAAAACTCTTCCCGATAGTGCAGGCGTGGGTGAAGACAAGCTTTCGCAGGGCGTCTGAGAGCGACCGGCAGTATCTGCTAGCCAGAATGCAGGCTAATGACTTGCGCTGGGAGAAACAGCAGATTAACATAACTGATTGGGGGACAGGTAGCAACGGCACCGCCGCCCCAGTAAAATCCGACAGTTTTATCCTGTTTGCGGATGAAATTGCCGCCCGCTTGAGCGAAAAGTACACAGATATTGAATGTGACGACAGCATTCTGGAATATTGCAGTCGAGAGCAGTTGAGTTTTCGTCGCGCTCCTCTCGCGCCTGGGAACACAGGTACGGAATTAATTTCTTGGCCCCCATTTTGTTACAAGCCAGGGAAAAAACGCTGGCCATATTCTTTGCTGCTGACTTTAACCGTTCAGACGGTGCCTTTCCAGGAATTTCCCGGACTTTATATTGATGTAGGTTTGCGGCGCTGGGGTGGCGCTACGATTAACCCGCCGACAGACGGAAAAGAAACCAGCATCTATCTGCTCACCAGTGTGCCGTGGATTGAGGGATTCCCCCTGTCAAATAGCTTTCAGGTGGCTCCAATCCGGCGATATGGCAATGGCTATGGGTGGGGGAGCAAGTTAGCAGATTTGCTCAACGAGTTGCATCTCAAACATCCCTTCCCGTCGCCGGCGGACATTTTTCAAAACCCAGAACAAGCCCTCAATATTAATGATCGCACAAGTGCTGCCCTTGTTTACCGTACTGGACTCAAACCGGATTGCGGCGTCAGGGCTGGGGTTATGCCAGGAGATCGCAGCCGGTTGGCTGAAAAGATTGCGGAAATCCTCAAGGAGGAGGGCTTGAAGTTTGTAGAACCTTTTGAAAGGGTTCAGTACAGTTTCCCTAAAAGGCAAACCCCCTTTGCTGATGACTCGATATCGCTGTCGGAGCGACACCGCGCTGTTGGTGAAGCTGTTAACCTGCAGCTCACCCTGGAAATCTGGCATCAATCAGACTTGGTGCGCGACGCTCTAATTAAAGCTGTTCGCGATTGTCTCGGGCTTCAGGAAGAACCGGCATCCTTCCCGCACACTTGGGAAACTCCAGAATTGAGCCTGACTGTACGCTTAGAGACTTTAGCTGAAATTGGCGCTCCCCTGGAGATTAATACAGATGCCGAGGATGCCACAGAACGACTCCATAAGGCTATCCGCGATCGTTGCAAACAAATATCTCAGCAGCTTGGCAAAGCGTCACATTCTATTGTAGCATTCATAGAGTTGCAAGGGGCAGAATCATTTGACGAGCGTACCGATCCAAAACACGCAATCCGTCTGGGATTTGCCCACACCGGCAGACTGACGCAATTTATCAACCCTGATCCGGATATTGAGAGTTTGCCTGAGCGTGCGAAAAAGGCAGCGCTGGATGGGCTGCGCCAGTTGGGAGTGTGGCCACTTGGGGAAAAGTTGGAATACAGCAAACGCAACAAAAAAGATCCCAAGTTTCTCGAATCTCTCCCCAAACCTGAACTTAATTGTGTCGGGTTGTGGATGATAAAACATTACGCAGCGAGCAGTCCTGTCCGTAAAAAGCACTTTTTGCCGGTGATGGTTTATCTGGAATGGTATACCGGCACAATTCAGGTGTTCGCTCCTGGATTTAAGGACTGGCTGCCCTATCCACAAGCGCTGCTGGCGATCGCGCAAGGACAAGCTAAAGGGTACGGCGCTCAGAAAGACGCCATAGAGTTCATTAAAGAAGCAATTGACAGCAATCTTCCCGCAAATACTCTTTTAATCTGTCACGCCCAGAACCTGCGGTTAACTTGGCATTGGCTGACAAACACACATATCCAATGCGACCAGCTGACGTTTGGGCAGAACCCCGCCAATGAAACGCCAACTCCCATCGAAGATTGGGAGGGACTTCGGATTGTGCGCGTGCGGGACAGCAGTGGGCACGAAACACCCGAATATTACGCGCAAGATGAAGATGAAGTCGGTTTTACGAAAGGACTTTTCCGCATCAGCGACCGCGTTTTCGCCAGCACTGCCCAAAAGTCAGCCCAGCAGACAGGTGTGAGCAAAAATTTATCCAAATTTATCCGAGTGGGGAACGGTAAAGGTGAGTTGCTTCCTCCTGCGCCCAACAAACAGGCATCGAACCCACAAATGATTGAAATTACGGTTGCCGGTCTTCAAGAAGGTGATGAACCGGCACACTGGGCGGCACTCGTGCATGAGTTGCGGCACGTTGCAATAAATTACAGTGATGCGACGCAGTTACCTTTGCCCCTGGATTTGGCAGCAGAGATGAAAGAGTATACGCTGCCGGTGGAGGATGAAGAGGAGTAAATTCTCCCACCGGCACTCCCCCACACCAGTAACATCAGCAGGACTTACGCAAAGCTTCTATCTGTAGGGTGGGGAACGCGTGCTTCGTTCCCCACCCCACAATTAAGTGTCGCTGCGTAAGTCCTGATCAATAGTGGGGTGACGCACTCAGCACGCACCCGACAACTCTACATCGCATCTGCGTCAATCCCCAATTCCCGGAGTTTAGCGGCTAATCGCTGCGCTCGCTATTAGCTTACGGTTTGACAAACCATAGTTCAGTCGTTTTGTCAAGTCCGGGCACTCAACCGACGCCCCAGGCATCACCGGCACCCCCCCACAGGCTTTGCTTTTGCTAGGGCTATAGGGAGCATCCCGATTATGTAGGGGCGAAGCATTCGGGCGAAGAATCTCTCGGGCCAAACCAACAATTGATAATCCCAATGCTTCGCCCTCACCAAGGTAGTTGCCAAAACGGGATGCTCCCTGGGCCATAGGCCATGCGCCATGCCCGGAAAATATGATATAGCGCGTCTAAATCAATTGAACAATTCCTGTAGGGGCAATTGCTTGCCCGGTTGCCCCGTTCCGTCTGGCACGAATAATTTAGGCTATATACAAGCAAAAGCATTGACAAAACAATTTTCTTATAATAAACTAACTTGTTGACGGATTAAAAACAAAAACAGTGAAACCAGAAACCCCCGCCTCACCGGCACCCCCAGAAACCCAACCTTACACCCCGCCAGAGCCGGCCTTTGGCTGGACTCCCTACGCCGAACAAATAAACGGGCGATTTGCTATGCTCGGATTTGTGGCGCTGCTGGTTCTGGAATTTTTCACCCGTCAGGATTTCTTCACCTGGCTCGGTTTGCGCTAAATTTTCCCTCGTTGCCCTCGTTGCCCTCGTTCCCAGTTCCGAGGAATACTCCCCCTCCCCGTACACGGGGAGGGGGCTGGGGGGTGGGGTTCTTCCTCCGCTGGAATATGCAACGCCAATTTTCACTCTCCCTAGCGGATAGTCAGAGTGTACCGGCCACGACCATCTCTGTCAGAGGCGTTGACAATTACCCGGTAAACGCCGCTGCGGGGCAGTGTGGCGGTGATAGCAGAATCTGTGGTATTATTATTAGCATTGTTATTTTCTTTGAACACCTTGCCATCGGGAGATACGAGCACCAAATAAGTGTCAAAATCAGGACTTTCCAGAGTAATGGTAACAGTTTGGCCGGCACGCCCTGTAAAGGTAGTCATGCGATAGAGACTGCCGTCCGAGGGCAGCACAGAGGCACCGGGACCCAAAACGCTCTGAATGGTGACGTTCATGGTTCCCTGCGGGCCCGGGTCGATGCCGCCACCGGCAGCGTCACCGGCAGCGTCACCCGCAGCGTCACCCGCAAACGCTCTCAAACTGTAAGCCCCGGATTCCCCCGCCTGAGAGGCGTTGGCAATCACGGTGTACCTGCCGGTGGCGGGCAGTGTGGCCACAATGCGGGCGCTGTTGCCACCGCCGCCGTTGTTATCTTGCGCCAGTTCTTTGCCGCGAGGGTTGAGCAAAATCAGAACCGGGTCAATTTCCCGGCTGCTCATTTCCAGGGTCACCCGCTGTCCCACCCGCCCTTGAAAGGTGTAAATGTCGAAAAAGCTGCTGTCTGCCCGCAATGTCAGGGAACCGGAACCGAGTTTGCCGGCAACCGGCTGTCCGTTGAGGGCGAGAGGTTTGGGTGTGATGTTGGGAACTTGCTGTCGCGAACTGCTGGATGCGGTGCGGGAGGCGCGACCCTCTCGCACTGCACTCAGGAAAGGTCGCACCCGATCTGCAGATATGGCAAAACCAATGCCAATGTTACCCCCTTGACGAGCCGTAAAAATCGCCGTGTTGACGCCAATCAACTCTCCCTGGCTGTTTAAAAGCGGCCCACCGGAATTGCCCGGATTGATAGCCGCGTCAGTTTGGATTAAGCCGCGCTGCCGGTCGATGCGGCTGACTATGCCCACGGTGAAGGTTCCCTGAAACCGTCCGAAGGGGTTGCCGATGGCAAAAGCTCGCTGGCCCACCTGCACGGAACCCGCCGCCGCAATCGGAAGCGCCGGCAGGTTGCTCTGGTTGCGAATCCGCAGCATGGCCAGGTCTAAACCACTCTCCCCAAAGGCAATCACTTCCGCAGGCAGGCGTCTGCCATCGGCGAGAGTGACGCTGACTGTGCCGGAGGCTTTCGCCACCACATGGGCGTTGGTTAAGACCAGACCGTCGGAGGTAATAATGCTGCCACTGCCGGTGCCGCTGCCAGCGCTGACAGACACCACAGCTGGACTTGCCTTTTGGTAAACGCGAATGTTAATTTGCTCATCGGCATCTTGAGCGTAGGCGCGGTTGGAGTGCGGCACACCGGCAGGAGTCAGGGCGTCTCCCACCACCGTGCCGGTAACTGTTCCCACCGCTAGCATCCCTGACGCAGCCAGACGCAACAGCTTAGTATTCATCTTTGAACTCCTAAGATTTACGCTAAATAAATGACTTTATTTCTTCACGCAAAGTTCAGGGTAGCAAGATAAAAGCTAGGTGAAAGCTGACTTGACAATCAAATTCCCGGCTTGCCCCCAGGAATATTTTACATAAGCTTTCATGCGGATAAAATCCAGGGCTTTCTGTTCGGGGCTCGAAGAACCGCCAATGACTCGTTACCCGCACAATTTTTTTGCTTTCGGAACGGGTTGGCTGCGAGCAGCACCGGCAACAAGCCGGCTGGATTGGAACGCCAGATATCGCCCATCTGCACTCATTATCATATCGCGCACAAGCGTCAAGAAAGCCGGTGAGCGTAGGGGCGGGCCCTTCCGCCCCTTTCCGGGTTTCTGGCGGGGAAAGACCATCTGCGTTCATCTGCGTGCATCTGCGGTTAAAAATCCCAGAATCCCCGCAGCTCAGGGAAAACCGGCAGGGAGATTGAGCGGTCGCCCTGAGGAATCTGTTACCATAATATTCCACTTGCCATTGAAACCGGCTTCAAAAGCAATCGTGCTGCCATCGGCGCTGATAGTGGGGTTGCGCACTTCTGCCTTCAGGTTTTCCGTGAGGTTGCGCAGCTGGCGAGTCGGCTGGTTGTAGAGATAGATGTCGGTGCGCCCCTGCCGGCTGCCGGTGAACACAATGTAGCGCCCGTCTTCAGTGAGGGCGGGGTGAGAGGCGATCGCATCAAGAGAATTCAATCCCGGCAAGTCAACCATGCGCCTTGCGGCGGCGTCATAAAGATAAACGTCTTGACGCCCCTGGCGGTCAGAGACAAAGACGATGTAGCGACCGGTCACTTGAGGGTTCATTTCCGCTGCGGGGCTGTTTAAGCTGCGCCCCCCCGGATCGAAGGGAAAGCTGAGCATGCGGGGGTAGCCGGTGCAGCCGGTGAGAATAAGGGCAATAGCTGAGACAATGATAGAGCGCTTCACAAACTGACAAATCCCTGGCAGGTGTTGATTAATTAATTATACTTTTTGGAGATAGGGATTGTGGGGTCGCGGGAAATTCGCTCTGGGCGTCTGGAGCGTTTCACTCAAGCAAATCTACCTCAAAAGTCCTATTTCTACCCATTTACCCTTGTGCGGGCGGGGAGGGGGTGAGGGGAGTGATTGCGGGGCGGGGTGAGGTTTGGGAATTTAAGGATTTATGGTTGATGGCTGGTGCTGTCGCGGGGGGATTGCCGGCTTTCGCTGTGCGCAGAGAATTGGCACGTCTAAATCCTTTGGACAATTGCTCCAGTCACCGGGGGGGGCTGCCCCATTCCTTGCTTGCGCGAATCATTTAGAGGCGCTAGAGATAGGATTTTTTTACTGGCATAAAAGCCTTTTATGCCGTGGTTAAAATCCAAAATACTGGCCTCCAAAATACAAAGTTTGCCGAACAGGCTTTTTTCTTTTATTTTGGGGAATGGCTTTGGCTGGTCAGGAAGAGCCGCCGTGAAGTGAGCCGTGAACTGAGCCGTGAACTGAGCCGTGAAC
>JALOOK010000233.1 GCA_025454445.1 Oscillatoria sp. Prado101
ATTATCGACTCCTAAACTTTATTTATTTCTATTATAGCATGTCTTGACCTAAATGACAAGTGCTATAAGGGGAGATTCCACACACATCGTCACTGCCCATCGGTGACGATGTGTGTGGCCAACAGGAGATTCCACACACATCGTCACTGCCCATCGGTGACGAAGTGTGTGGTTTGGCGAGATTTCACACACATCGTCACTGCCCATTGGTGACGAAGTGTGTGGTTTGGGGAGATTCCACCACGTCACTGGTGACGAAGTGTGTGGCCAACAGGAGATTCCACCACGTCACTGCCTATTGGTGACGAAGTGTGTGGTTTGGGGAGATTCCACACACATCGTCACTGCCCATTTCTCAGTTACTGGGGATGGGGCTTGTGGCACCGGCAGGCTGGCATCGGGCGTGCAGGGCTTGCCGTAAAAAATTAGCTAAAACAGCTGTTTTTTGCGCCCCCAAATAAATTACGGCTATAATATGCAATACGGTTAATGTCTAATAAAGCGTAAACATTATCTGCGCGGTAATTACATCACTTGCAGCGAACGACTAAATTGCAATGTATGAGGAATCAGCCGCTGGCTGCGCTGCCGGCGAGGATTTTGGATTGGGGATTGATTTTTTTGCTTTGCCTGCGTAAGCGTTGCGCCGGCGCAGGGGGCGTGCCTGGGTCTGGCGGGCTCACCCGAGATATTTGCCACAGAGAACCTCGGTTCATAAACCCGCCCCTGGCGCTAGGGCAAACCAAACCGTGGCCCAGAATATCCTTGTGAGTCAGAGTAAGAAGCTCCCGAATGAGGCAAACTCAGATAAGACATGCCGGTGGAAGCCCCGCCCGAGTTCGCTGGCGGAGTCGCCCGCCGCACCATCGGGTTGTCCACATCCAGTCCAATCGCACCGTCCAGCTTGGCATTGGCCAGGTTAGCCCCGCTGAGATTGGCCCCACTGAGATTGGCACCGCTCAGGTTAGCATTGAGCAGGTTAGCGCTGCTGAGATTGGCACCGGCGAGGTTAGCGTCACTGAGATCGGCCTCAACTAAGCGAGCATCAGAGAGATTGGCATTGAGCAGGTTAGCCGCCACCAAATTCGCCTTGCCCAGATTGGCACCTGCCAAATTAGCCCCACTCAGGGTTGCCCGAGCCAGCTGTGCGCCAATCAGGTTGGCACCCCCCATGTCAGCACCGCTGAGATTGGCGTCACTGAGGTTGGTATTGACGAGATTGGCCACCCGCAAGTCAGCGCCGCTGAGATTGGCATTGTTGAGATGCGACTCAAACAGATTGATTCCCTTGGCGTCGAGCCCGCTCAAGTCAGCGCCGGCCAGATCTGCTCCCACCAAGTTGGCGAAACTTAAATCAGCACCGCTCAAGTTAGCTTTGCTGAGCTTGGCACCGTTGAGGTTGGCAAACAGCATCTTGGCACCGCTCAAGTCGGCACCAGTGAGATTGAACCGGCTCAGGTTGGCATCCCTGAGATCGCCGCCCTGACATTGTTTCGTTTCTAGCAACCGTTTGATGTGCGCAGGATTTCCAGCCATGTTCTTTGCCTTGATGACAGCCCCCTGAGTGACCTTATCGGCTTTTCCCAGGCTCGACAGTTAGAAACGCCGCCCAATGGCAGACAACCGATTTAGATGTCGCCCCGCAGGCGCTGCGTGTGGCGGCGGTGCGGCACGACCGCCCCGGCCCTTGCTTTAAGCGCTCAGCCAGCGCAAAAATCAACTCAGTATGCCCGACAGCTATAACTGTAGAAACATTATCACAAAAAACAGCAGCTTCCCGCTCTCCTGTGCTGCGGGTATTGCCGCAGTAGCTGGCGTTAATAGCGCACCCCACAGCCCGATCCGCGCCAATTCCTCTTGTTTTTCCCTTGGCTAAAATTGCTTTAATTATCCTCAAGTGGAAAGGCCAGAGCCAGAGCTGACCGGAGGTGCCGGTGGCTCCCATCTGGCTCCCATCTGGCTGCCATTGGCCCACCGCTGACCGGCACCGGGCACGCCGCCCTCACCGCACCAACGCTGGGCGCGGTTTCACAAATGGCGCGGATTGCCCCCACCGTCAGGCAACCTCTAATTTAACAGCGCAGTCCCATGACTAATTTTGCTCCTCCAGACACCCACCGCTGCTTTTGCCTCAACCCCAGTTGCAAAAGTCCAGACAATCCAGCCGACGCCCTCGCTTGCCAAAAGTGCGGCTCCCTGCTGCGGCTGGTTGGGCGCTACCGCGCCATCAAACTCATTAGTGCCAGTAAATTGGGCCGCTCTTTTCTGGCGGTGGATAACTCCTCCCCAGAAAGCCCGCCCGGGGTGATGAAGCAGTTTTTTCTCCAAAATACCCCCCTGAGTTCAACCCAAGCTGTGCCAGAAAGACCTGAAGAGAGGACTTTAGCCCTGACTGCAAACTCTGAGTTCTTTCGCCAGCAAGCGACTCGCCTGGAAAAACTGGGCCACCACCCCCAGATTCCGCCGCTTCTGGCGCACTTCCAGCGAAACGAGCAACAGTATTTCCTGCGGGAATTTGTCAGTGGGCGCAGTTTGGCTAGTGAATTAGCTGAGAAGGGCGCTTTCGATGAAACCAAAATCCGGCAGTTGCTGGGCGACTTGCTGCCGGTGCTGCAGTTTGCCCACAGCCACAAACTGATTCACCGGAATATCAAGCCGGAAAACATCATTCGCCGCAGTTCTGACGAAAGGCTGGCTATCGTCGATTTTGCTGCGGGTGCAGCGTCGCTGTACACCGCCCCAGAACAGCACAAAAGCCAAGCTACTGTTGCTAGCGATATCTACAGTTTGGGCGTCACCTGCATCCACTTGATGACTGAGATTCCGCCCTTTGAAATGTTCGAAACGCGCTCCGAAACCTGGGTTTGGCGGCATTATTTGAGACAGCCGGTGAGTCAAAATCTGGGCAATATTCTCGACAAGATGCTGCAGCCCAACAGCAAGCAGCGCTACCAGTCCGCACCTGAAGTTCTCCGAGACTTGAAGGCACGCCACACACCGCTGGCGCAGAACAAATGGCTGCTGGGCAGTGCTGTTTTGCTGTTTGGACTGGCTAGCACTGGCGCATCGCTTCTGCTGCGCAGCCCGGCAACTTCATACCGCGCTACCTTGCAGCAGCTTTCTGGGGGGAGTTCCCCAACTGTTCAAAAATTGCCGCTCGCCGGCTTGTTCGCTCTCTCCGATGGCAAGCTGCAAGTTTTACCGCTGCAACAGGTGCAAGTTGAGGCGCTTGTTTCTGGAAATTTGTACCGGGTGACGGTGCGGCAAACTTTTGCCAATCCCTATAAGGAAACCTTGGAGGCGATTTATAAGTTTCCGATTGGGAATGAGGCGGCGGTGGATGAGATGGAAATCCGCACCGGCAACCGTATTATCCGAGGAGCCATTAAAAACCGCTCAGAAGCTAAACAGGCAGGAAAAACTGTCTCCAGTTTAGCACAAAAGGATGATACTGTATTTACACAGCTTGTCGCCAACATTAAACCTGGAGAGAAAATTGATGTCACAATTCGCTACACCGGCACCCTCAAGTTTCAGGGTGGCGATTGTGAATTTGTGCTACCTAAGGCGGTGGGCGCGGGCTACATTCCCAACTTTACCCCCTCAACTGCTAGCGCAGGGGCCAGTAGCGGGAGCGTTTCCGGCGCTGTCGGGGCAAAACAAACTAGCAACCGGCAAGATATTGACGTGTCGGTGGTTCTGGATGCCGGTGTGCCGGTGGAGGTGAGCTCGCAAACCCACGAACTAGATGTTCAGCGCACCGGCTCAACTGTGCGGGTGAAACTCGCTAAGTCAAACGAGATTCTCAACCGAGACTTGATTTTGCGGTATCGGGTTGCCGGTGACTCCACTCAAACCGCCGCGCTCACTCAGTCGGACGAACGGGGCGGTCACTTCGCCGCTTATTTAATCCCCGCACAGGAGTACAAACCTGAGGAGATTATACCCAAAGATGTGGTGTTCCTGATCGATACCTCTGGCTCTCAAGCCGGTGAGCCAATCCGCCAGTCTCAAGAACTGATGCGGCAGTTTATTAGCGGGCTGAATCCCAGCGACACGTTTAATATTATTGATTTTGCCATTCCCGCAACCAGGCTGTCAGAAGAGCCAGTGCCGAATACGCCGGTCAACTTGCTGCGAGCAATAGCGTATATCAATCGATTGAACGCCACCGGCGGCACAAAATTAACCAATGGCATGCAAACGGTTCTGAATTTTCCACCGGCACCGCCCGGACGGCTGCGCTGTATTGTGCTTATCTCCCAAGGGGATATCGGCGATTCCCAAACAATTATTGCCGAAGTGCAGAAAAAACTCAAGCCCGGCAATCGCCTCTACAGTTTCGGTGTGGGACGTGAGGTCAACAACTTTTTAATGACTCGTCTGGCCGAGGTGGGGGGAGGAACTGCCACATTTCTTTCCCCTGATGAACCGGCTCAACCCGTGGCTGAAAAATTTTTACGCCAAATCAACAATCCCGTACTCAGCAATATTGAAGTCAGCTGGACAGGTTCTGGGGAGTCTCCAGAAATTTATCCTCTCAAGGCACCCGATTTATTTGCCAATCAACCCCTGGTGCTTTTTGGGCGCAAAGGCGACCGGCAGAGCGGTCAGTTGCGCATCAAAGGCATTGCAGCCGGTGGCAAGCCCTATGAAAAGATTCTCAATGTCAATTTCGATAGCGCGACAGGCAATTCTGCAGTAGCCCAGATGTGGGGTCGCGCCCGCTTCGAGTATTTGATGAATCAACTTTATGCCGGCGCACCTTCTGTGAGAATATGGGACGCGATTGATACGGCAATCGCTTACCGGCTGCCATCTAGATATACCTCATTTGTGGCAATTACTCAAGAGGTGCGAGTCGATGCCAACAATCCCCAGGAGAAAGTGGAAGTGCCGGTGGACACTGACAGTTCTCCTAAATAAACTCGCCCCGCCCCACCAGTCAACCCCACGGTTCCGCAAGGGGCGGGTTTGTAAATATCCTCGGCTTCTTACAGAGATTATAGCACTAGCTACTTAGGTGAGTGCATTAGACCCGAAGGGCAGGCGAGACGCCTACCCTTCGCCTATATTGCGTAGGACACTATCCTACGAGTTATACTTTTCTACAAGTTTCCAGAGCCAGACAGTGTTGCTTTTTTCCTTGTATATAGGTTCCAGGTTATAGTGACGCTCTTTTTCCAGTGCGGCTCGCAATTCTTCCTTGGAAGGTGCGTACAAAAACACGTCACTGAACCCCTCAGGTATCTGGGGTACAGTTGGTGGAACTGCAAACAGAAAGCTGACGTCTGCAGAGAGCCTGTGAGTCAGAGACAAACAATTGCCGAGATTAGTTCCAGAAAGTTCGCTGAGTACAAGGGGGTGCGTTGCTTTGCTGAGCGTGCGAGCTACTGATATCTGGTGTAAATTGAAAGCTTTCTGCCACCAAGTCTCGGCTTGGGAATAGAGCGTACAGGAGAGAATTTCACTTGAAAGTATCGATATTGCTATCAGTTGCCAAGCTTTTTGCTGGCGGCTGCTACCGGCGTTAACTTTAGTAGCCAGCAGGTAAGCAACAGCAATCATATTGCCTAAATAAAATGGCATCATATAGCGAGTGAGAGAGCGAAGACCGCCTAAAATTAAATCTGGCATCATCAGTGGTAGGGATGGAATCCAGACCAGCGTGAAGATAAATAGCCAACTTCCTTTCCGACTTTTATGCCAGATAAAATATGCAGCATATAACGACAAAATAAAAGCCAGTACAGTGGCTGGTGTTGCGGCTAGGAAAAGCAGCCTATCAGAAGACTCATGAATGCCCAAATCAAAGAATGTTCTGCTCATACAAAACGTCCATTTAAACGGGAGTATAAGCCATCTGTTTTTGAGGTTTATGGAGTCTTGCCAACTTATTTTTTGGGAAGCCGATGTAAAATTATAAACAATCGTCAAAACCCAAGGTGCGAAAGTTAATATACCAGCTAGTGACGCTAACAGATAAGCCTTTACAGTCCTAGTCCAGCGGAATTTTTCGAGAGCGACTGTATAAAATCCATGCGCGATGGCAACTAACCCAAACAGCAAATGAGAGTAAATTCCGATTGCGACTGTCGCTGCGTAAATTCCCCAAGTGCGCCAGTGGTTCAGTCGAATTGCTCGCAGAAGTGACGCGCTTGATAGCAAAATCATCACTACCCACAGACTGTAATTTCGCGCTTCTTGGGCGTAAACAACCTGCAAGGGTGAGACGGCTATCAGTGCGACCGCAACCCATCCCACCAGCGGCGAATTAAATAATTCTAAGCACAGCCAATACAGGCAAGGGAGCGCAAGCAAGCTAAACACAGCGGACAAACTTCTCACCGCTGCTACTGAATCGCCAAACCCCCGCACCCAAAATCGCGCCAATACGAAATAAAGGGGCGTTACCTGGGGTTCTTCACTAGCCAAACCTTTAAAAGTCCCGCTGAGGCTTTTTTCAGAATTTATATGCTGGTACTTTGCCAATTCTTTGACGCTTATTGGCTGCCCGTTGGAGACTTCCTCAATCAATTCAGCCTCTGTGTAGCCAGAAATACGCAAGGAGGTATAAGTCTCATCAAACCAGTAGAGTTTGCCATCCAGGTTGACGAATCGGAAAAAAATCCCCAGCGCCAGCACGGAGATCAGCAGAAATCTCAACCACCTTGGAGGAAGCGCCCAACTCTGCCGTAATCTGGGCCTTGGGGCAGGCGTTTTTCTAACCCGCACAACACTGCCCTGAGCCAGACCGATTTGTCCAGTCATAGCCAAACCTCAAAAAATACGAAAATATACGGTTGCCCTTTAGCTGCTATTTAAGCGTTTCCGCTGAAATACTGCTATCCTCCCCAAGGCATATTTAAGGCATATTTACTGAACCTTTAAAAACCTCCGTATATTCCCCGCTCTATTGTGAAGTTTCAGTAAAGTGGTTGACCGGCCCCAGGATTTTTAGTAAAATCACTGGAGTGTCAGCTTTCACAGTCCTTGTAAAAAAACTTAATCAACCTTCATAAGTATTCACAGTTGCTGGCTCCATGACCGGCACCACCGGGCGGTAAAAAAAGGAGCAGTAGGGTGCGTTCCCTCCTTTAGGAACGCACCCAAAGAGCCTATTGCTCCGAGCGGAATTGCCTGAAACATCTCAGCTCCAGCGACCGGCAGCGAAAAAATACCTAAATTCCTTCGCTCACCGGCACCCCAAACACCCCTAATCCACTCCCTCAATCGGGGCAAAACCTTGCCGCTGGATATTCTCCGTCACTGTGCGCGGTTCCAGGAATTGCAGCAGGTAATCTGGGCCACCGGCCTTCGAGCCAACCCCAGAAAGCTTGAACCCCCCGAAAGCTTGCCGCGACACAAT
>JALOOK010000234.1 GCA_025454445.1 Oscillatoria sp. Prado101
TCGCCTTTTTCTGCTGCTCTTGCAAATCCGCTCTCTTTAAGGCGAATTCAGCTACGGTTCGGGCCGCCTTCTCTATAGGTGACAAGTCCTCACTCCCCTCTGGAGGCTGATTTGACGAGGGTTTCGGTGACTCTACGAAGATCAGATCCTTGGCTCCCAGTCCATCAGGAAAACTATTGCTGTCGATTTCAGAAGTCTCTTCGCTGATCATGCGCATCACCTCATCTAGGGCGAGCGCCCGCGTTTTTTCGCTATCTTCTTTACCCGGAACCGTAATGGTTAGACCGGGATGGTCTTTGACTGTGTATGTCACCGTTAATTTACGCCGGCCCATAATTTTTACTCGCTGCAGACTCTTTGGTATTTTACATTTTAACAAATTCTCTCGCTGCCGGCTCTCGTGTGAGTGGAAATCCTGGCTCGGTATCGGGTTGCTAAATGCTGGGTAACGCTGACCGCATTCCCGATGGCTGTGTTCTTTGTCAAGCACTTCCAGAAACTGTCGCCTATTTGATGCTAGCGCGAGCGGCAGCATTGCATTTTTATAGCAATAGACAGCAGGTTGAAGACATGGGCGCGATCAGCAAAGGGCACGCTCGCATTGGCAAGGGGGCATTATGGCATCCAACCCTTATGCGCTATGCCCTGAGCGCATTTGCCTGTCGGCGCTGCCATTAATGTCCGTTCCCGTGCGTGGCTGCTGCTATAAGGGATGACTCACGCTCCGGGTGCGTCGCCTGTCTTACCGATTCCACCCAATCGAAAAACAGGCCCTTATCTTCGCTCAACTGCCGATGTTTACCGCTAGACGAAGCAAGCAAAATGTGGGAATTACTCTGGGAGTTCAAGCGTTTGAAATTGCGCCTCCTTAAAAGGCGCTTCCAGAAACACAGTCATGCCGGCACGGCTCCGAATTCGTTGGGCGCAAGCCCGATCTTGCAGAACACTTGACCGCTCAAGGGTGGCGCGATCTCCGGTGGTATTCATCCAAAGCTGCAGCAAGTCTGCCAGTGAGAGCGCCAGCTGAGAGCGCCGGTCAGCAATTAAACACCCGCTGAATAATGCGGGTTTCTGTCCCTGGAAAGACCGGTTTCTGGGATTGCCCAGAGCGGATCTGTAGCGTGAAAGTGTCTGAGGTTGAATGCCAGACCGGAGAGCGCCGGTGGAAATCCTCACACTTTTTCGCCCCACCGGCTCAGGGGCGCTCATATCATTTTTGCTCGCACAATCATCATTTCTCTCAGGCGGTCAGCGGACATTAGGCCTCGCGCATGGCCAATCCCCACCGTCTCACCCCTACTATAGATTAATCAACCGGACATAGGATAAGATAGCCCGGCGATACGCCGCCGGACTCACCCGATGCCGGTGCTTTTCCTTCCCCGCCCGGTCGCCGCTCAGGCGGATTGCAGCACGGCGGAGCCGGATGACCCAGGATTTTATTATAAAGCAATCAACAGGATTTTATGTAATTTGTTCAAAGACAAAAAGTTCTGGCAGTGCCGGCATAAGCGGCGGTCAAGTATTCTTCGGAAGCGGTGAGAAACCGGGGCGGGGGCGGGCGCTCTGGCTGCGCCGACAGCTATAAGACAAGAATTTCCTTGCTCCTATTCTAAAAGAGCCGGTTTCTAAAAGAAGAAGAAACCGGGTTTCTTTGGGCTAGAAAGCCCGAATTTACAGGCTCCCGTCCCAAGAAACCCGGTTTCTGGCACATCTGGGAAAAAATTTTTAACTTCGATTAATTGCTGATCGTCTATGCCGGTCGGGGCGTCCTACCTCACGGAAATTAGGGGCGCTCAACAGAACGGGATATGGCGCAGGCCCTGCCAGCGCCAAGCCGCAAAACCCGCACAAAAAACGCGGGAAGCAGCCGTCAAGTCCAAAGCGCCCCACCCATTAACTTTTGATAGTGCCGCTCCAGTTCCGCCTTCATCTGCGGCCAGATATTCAGGGTTGCGTCCGCCTCCATTACTTTCTCAGCGGCATCTCTAGCCAGCATCAAAACCTCCTGATCGTCCACTAAACTGGCCAGCATAAAATCAGGCAAGCCCGACTGGCGAGTGCCGAGCACCTCACCGGGCCCGCGCAGGCGCATGTCCATCTCGGCAATAAAAAAGCCATCTTGGGACTGCGCCATCACATTCAGCCGGTGGCGGGCGTCCGTTGAAGCCCTGGGACTGGCCAGCAGCAAGCAGTAGGACTTGTCAGCGCCGCGACCGACGCGCCCCCGCAGCTGGTGCAGCTGGGAAAGCCCGAATCTCTCCGCATTTTCAATCAGCATGACTGTAGCGTTGGGCACATCCACACCCACTTCCACCACTGTAGTTGCCACCAGAATTTGAGTCTTGCCCTCCCGGAATTTGCCAATAGCCGCCTCTTTATCAGCTGAAGACAGGCGTCCGTGGAGCAGCCCCACCTGGAATTCCGGGAAAACCACCTCCTGCAGCCGCTGGTACTCCTCAATCGCAGATTTCAAATCCAGCTTTTCCGATTCTTCCACCAGAGGCAGCACCACATAAACTTGGCGACCGCTAACCACTTCCCGGCGGATAAGATCGTAGGCGTGGGTGCGCTCTTGACCCGAGATCACCGTTGTTTGAATCGGTTTCCTTCCGGGGGGCAACTCGTCAATTTGACTGACATCCAAATCCCCGTGCAGCGTCAGCGCCAGGGTTCGCGGGATGGGAGTGGCCGTCATTGTCAGCACATGGGGCACCCCATCAACACCTTTTTGCTGCAATTTCGCCCGCTGCTCGACGCCAAACCGGTGCTGCTCGTCGATGACAATTAATCCCAGTTTGTGGAAGCTAACAGTTTCTTGAATCAGGGCGTGAGTGCCAACGAGCACCGGCAGCTCTCCAGTTTGCAGCCCGGCGTGGATTTTCCGGCGCTTGGAGACTTTGGTCGAGCCGGTGAGCAGCTCCACCGGCAGGTGTAGTAAATTTAACCACGACACCAACTTTTTGTAGTGCTGCTCTGCCAGCACCTCAGTGGGAGCCATCAGCGCCGCCTGGTAGCCAGATTGAATCGCCGCCAGCATCGCCACCACCGCCACCACCGTCTTGCCGGCACCCACATCCCCCTGCACGAGCCGGTTCATCGGTTCCGGCTTTTGCAAGTCACTGAGGATCTCACCAACCACCCGCTGCTGGGCATTAGTCAGCTTAAAAGGCAGCAGCTTGTAGAACCTGTCAATCAGCTTGCCTTTAGAGCGAAGCTTGGTGCTATTCTGGGCGGAGCGCTGGCTCTGGCGGCGGCTGAGCAGTCCCAGCTGGAGGTAGAAAAACTCGTCGAAGACCAGCCTGCGTCTCGCCTCTTGCAGCACCTCGCGGTCAGGTGGGAAGTGGATATTGGCGATCGCCTCGTGCAAGTTCATCAGCCCGTAGCGATCGCGCACTTCCGCCGGCAGGGAGTCTTTGATGTGGCTGGCGGAGGGCAGCGCTGCGGAAACCGCCTTTCTCACCACCTCCGCCCCCACCCCTTCCGTCAGGGAGTAAACCGGCAGCAACCGCCCCACTGCCATCGATTCTATAGTGCCGTCGGCGTCGTCAAGGACTTCCAGTTGCGGGTCGTCCAGAGTGGTGCCGTATTTATTTTGTTTCACCAAGCCAGACGCCGCCACCGTAGCCCCAATTGGGTACAGGCGTCTTTGTTCCTCTTGCCAAGCCCGAGAGCTAAAGCGACCGGCGAAAAAGCGGCTTATTTTAAGTTGACCCGTGCGGTCTGTCAATACCACCTCTAGAATGGTTAATTTCTTATTGCGCGGGCTAGTAAAGCAGTTGCAGCGCTTCACCGTACCCACAACCGTCACCGTCTCTCCGGGCTCCAACTCGCGAATACTAACCTGGCGGGCGTAGTCAACATGGTCGCGGGGGTAGTAGAAAAGCAGGTCGCGCACACTTAACAGCCCCAATTTAGCCAGACGATCCGCATTTCTTGGCCCCACACCCGCCAGACGAATCAGAGGTTGATCGACGGTCTCCGTCGGAGTGCAGCCTACCTGATTCAAGGGCGCAGTTCGAGGCTGTTTCCCATTGGAAGTTGGGGATGGAGGGTTGCTGCGGTTCTCCGAGGCTTTTGTGCTCGGCGGCTGCTCCTTCTGCCCCTCAGAGCGCTCGCAAACCCGCTGCATCTGGAGGATGAACATGCGAGCATTTGCTATCAAGCTCTGTCGCTGATCGAGATTCAGATCGGTATAATTGCCAAATTGCGCCGCCATTTGCTGCCACCTGCGCCGGTAATACGGCGACAGCCCGGAGGGCGGTCGGCTAAAGCTTTCCCCAAGAAACTCACTAAAGCGCTTTTCTTTGCCAACTAAATCGTTAAAGCCGCGTTCTGCTTCAATAGACAGCGCTTTTTGCAATCGCAACCAATCAGGTAATTCTGTTCCCACAGCCTTTCTCCTAGATTTTAAATCAATAATTAAAAATTAAAAATGCGACGCTTATAACATTTTTAATTTTTAATCTTTACTTGTTAATTATCCGTCCGCCCAGCTAGATCGCCACGCAGACTCAGCTTCAGCGACTGCCCGCTGCCGCTGCTTTTTCTGATACTCCCGCACAAGCTTGCCAACCCGGACTGAAAGCTTGCGAATCTGCGAGCGCAAGGCTCCCAGCTGCGAGTCAGAGAATTCAATTTCAGACAAGCGCAGATGTATGGCGAGCAGCTGGGTTATTTGCGAGCCAGAGGAATCCTCAGCCCCTTCGGTTTCGATCAGTAAGTGTTCTGGCAATTTTTTGGGTAAAATGCCAGTTTGTTGCAATAAGCGATTCCCTCGGCGAGACGCTCCTTGCAGGATTTTTGCCAGCGACAAATCCAGGTGTTCCTGCCACTGCGCCAGTTGTTCTGGGTTGTTCAGCAGGCTGCAATAGGCGTCTTCCCGCAGGGAAAGCCCCAGTGGTGGCTCTGACTCCGGACTCTCGGGCGGCAGCTCTCGGGCTTTCGGCTCCGCATCTTTGCCGCCTTGTAAGTGCAGCATTTCCTGCAGCTGTTGCTGAGCAGAATTTGCCAGCAACCGCAGGTCTTGCTGCAGCTGTTGCCTCTGGCTGTAAGACAGCTGGAGAAACTGCTCCGGATACCCCTGGGTGCAAATATGATAGCTAGCCAAGATTAGCTGCTGCCGCATCGCTTGCCCCAAGGCGGTCAAATAACTGGAGTAGGTGCTGTGCAATTCTTCTGCTAGCGCTAATGTCTCCCGCTCCAGGTCTGCGATTTCCTGATCAATTCTGTTCACGGCGATGCCCCACTTTCTCCCGTTCAAAATTAAAAATTAAAAATGAACAGTATTGCCTGCCATTTTTAATTTTTAATTAAACCTCTCTCCTTTCTACTTATTTAGCCCCCATCTGTGCGGCCACTTCCTCGGCAAAGTTGCTCTCTTGTTTTTCAATACCTTCGCCCAACACAAACCGCACGAAGCGACGCACCTGGATGTTTTCACCCAACTGGGCTATGGCTTGTTTCACCAACTCCTCAACCGTGATATTTTGATCGCGAATGAAGGGCTGATCCATCAGAGACAGCTCTTTCAACCGCTTCTCAATCCGCCCTTGCACGATCTTTTCCCGGATGTTCACCGGCTTGCTAGCCAGGTCATCCCGCCCCATTTCAATCTCCTTTTCCTTTTCGATGATTTCAGCTGGGATGTCTGCAACCTTCACATACTCCACATTCGGGCAAGCCGCCACTTGCATGGCAATATTACGCACCAGAGCTTGGAACTCTTTATTGCGGGCGACAAAATCGGTCTGGCAGTTCACTTCCACCAACACGCCAATTCGCCCGCCGGTGTGAATATAGCTATCCACCAACCCTTCTGCTGTCACGCGCCCCGCTTTTTTCTCCGCCGAGGTGATCCCCTTTTGCCGCAGCCATTCCACAGCTTTGGTCATGTCACCTTCGTTTTCCGCGAGTGCCTTTTTGCAGTCCATCATCCCCGCGCCGGTTTGGTCGCGCAGCTCTTTAACCGCTTTTGCAGATATTTCCGCCATCTTGCCTTATTCCTTCGTTCAATCAGTTTACAGGTGCCTCAATCCTTAGAAAGGATGAAGTGTGAAGTCTGCTGTGCGAACAGTATAATTAGTTTCCCCATCATGCCTTCATCCTTCATCCTTTCTGGCTACTTTCTAATCCTCAGTTTCCTCGTCGTCGGTATACGATTCGCTGTCATCCATCTCCTCGTAGTCGAACTCCTCTTCGGCAGCTTCGTACTCTTCGTAGTCTTCTTCAGCTACTGCATCGAGCTGACCGTGACGCCCTTCATAAATGGCATCAGCCAGTTTCCCCAATATTAGCTTAATCGAGCGGATGGCATCGTCATTCGCCGGAATCGGGATATCCACCAAATTGGGATCGCAATTGGTGTCCAGCAGCGACACGATTGGAATATCTAGCTTCTGGCACTCTTGCACCGCGTTGTACTCCCGCCGCTGGTCTACGATGACCACTATATCGGGCACTTTCCGCATGCTTTTAATGCCGCCTAAATATTTTTGCAGTTTGCTCATCTCGCGGCGCAGCATTGAGCCTTCTTTTTTGGGCCGCAGATCCAGAGCGCCGGTTTCCTCCATCCGCTCCAGTTCTTTCAGCCGATCCACCCGGCTTTTGATAGTGGCCCAGTTCGTCAGCATTCCGCCCAACCAGCGCTGGTTGACGTAGTACGCACCGCACCGCAACGCTTCTTGCGCGATAATGCCAGCGGCTTGGCGCTTGGTGCCGACAAACAGAAACTTCTTGCCCTGCTCGGAGGCAGTCCGCATATACTCATACGCCTCCTCCATCAGCTGGGCGGTCTGCACCAAGTCGATGATGTGAACGCCGTTGCGTTCCGTGAAGATGTACCGGGACATCTTGGGATTCCACCGGCGGGTCTGGTGACCGAAGTGTACCCCTGACTCCAACAGCTGAGCCAATGAAACAACTGGCATATCTTTCCTTCTCCTGATTCGGGTTCCCCTTCCATCCAGGCGTATTTCCCTGCGGAAACACCCGAACCCCTGGATGTGTGAGTTTAGACAACTTTACCAGAGTAGCACAAGTGCGCCCCCTGCAAGCAGAAAATTTTCCCTCGCCCGGGCTTGCGCTTTCAGCTTCCCAGGCGGCGCTCGCTCTCCGCAATCCCACCGGCTCGAGAGCCATTCTATCGGTTCCTCCTCTGGTCTATCTGGGCTGACCCACACAATATCTCGGATTTCCGGCACCCGTCCCGCAGCTTGGCCAAAAAGTCTCCTCACTCTCTCATCCAGAGAGATTACCGTCTTGTCTGTTGCCAGTGCCTCCTCAATCAGGCGGAAATCCTTAAACATCGCTTCTCTCTCCCTGTCGCTACCGGCAGTGCCTTCAATTTGCTTCCATAACTCTTCATTGGTTTGAATATCCACTCGATATTCCAGCTTTTTCTTGGCGACCATCTGGCGTCGCCATCTGCGAGCAAAGTTTGATTCGTGCTTAGTCCACTCATCTCTGATATCTGGTGTCATAACCACTCTGTGACATATATCCAGGACAGCTAGGAGAAAATCGCGGCAGTGTTTCGCTTTTGGGTGGGTTGCTTCCTCCCCACCGGCAGCATTCGCAACAGAAGCATCAATCACTAGAAGTTTAGAAACTTTTTTGGCCATATCAGCCTTTTAACAGGCGAGCCTCCGCTGCGTCCAAATAGCGGCTTTCTAGTTTCAAAGACACATCCCCAAAGTCTTCTGGCCAGTCTCCAAACGCTCCCGCCTCATCCAGATCCGCGCTGCTGACTTCTGTAACACCGTCCTCTCGCCGTGTGAACCAGTGAAGTTTTACTTCCTCAGGCAATATTTTACCCTCTGCGACTAGAGATTGAACCGCCAGCAGCAGCAATTCGCTGTGGGTTTCCACAACGATTCGCACCCCGCGAGAAGCCGCCTCGGCTAATACTTCTGCCAGAGCAGCTTGAGCGCGAGGATGCAGGTGAATTTCTGGCTGTTCTATGTAAACTAATTGCCCTGTTTCCGCTCCCAGAATGGCAACCAGCACCGGCAAAACCTGAGACACTCCGAACCCCACGTCAGCAATACTCACCATATCTATTCCCCGACCGCGACGAGGCAAACGACCGACCTGCAGTTCAACTTGCGTGTCATCTACCTGTTTGGCCTCCACTTTACAAGTCAGTCCCAGCGTTTCCAGAAAACGGCCCAAGTCTTGCAGACGTTTATCTTTAATTTTTTGCCATTGATTGACCACACTAGCAACGTAATTTTCAAACGTTCCCTTAAAGTCACTGCCAACCGGTGTGAGTTTGTAAGTGCGTTCTGGATTACCTCTCAGTCCTGGAACGTGTATTACCTTGCGTATGTGGGGGTCAAATAACCTAAATGGACTGCCATTAATTAGGCTCACTGACGGCTCGGCTAACTTTTCTTTACCCATGCCTAATGCAAATTTTAAAAACCACCTATTTATTCTCATAGGCCAAGGAATTTTATTTCTGATTTTTCCGTAAATATTAGAAGATTTTTCCAGAGATATTAAGAACCTTTTGTAAACTAATTATAGACCCATATGCTTGAGAATATTTATAATATCCTCCAGAGTCATAATCTCCGAAATATTAGGATGTTTTACATTCTGATTATACGCCATCTCAACGAGTTCAATTGCCTTTTTGGGACGCTTATTAAAAACATTGGTTATAGATTGCTCCTTGTGGATTTCAATCTTAGCAGTAAAGCTATCACTGCTGTTATTTTTAGACAGCTGAGAAAATAACTGTCCCGCTAAAGTAAACCTCACATTGGGCCCGTGCAGCAGCAGCGGGCCCGGATCGTAAGTCGCTTCCAGCGTTTGCTTAAGTAGCAACAGCGGCTGCATAATGCTGGATTTACCGGAACTGTTGGCACCGGCAATAATCGTCAGCGGACGGATTTCCACACTGCACTCTTCGTACAGAGACTTGTACCCGCTTACTGCAATGCCGGTAATTCCTTGGACAGGATCTTTGTTCTGACTTTTGGCATAGGTAGCTTTACTCATGGTCTTATATCCAGCTCATCCACGCAGGGAGCATATCAATTTTTACGCATGCAGTTCAGCATAAGCTGAGTATACACCTCTGACATTATACCAGTTCAGGAAAATTCGCGCAATCTCCAGAGCTAACTGAGATTTCCCCCTGTCAATCAGCCACTGTAACAGAGGAGCCATTGTCCGCTCGTTCAATCTTCCCCCCAGGGAGAGCACCCCCCAAAGCAGCCGGTGCAGCCAAGTCATTTGAATCATCATTCGCACCTCCCAAGTGGGATGCTTTTGGTAGAACAGCACCCCCATGCGACCGCGCTGAATTTCTTTATCTATCAGCGCCGGCAGCTGCTCCAAGGAAAAGGGGGGATGCCAGTGGTAGCCGGCAGCTGCTGGGCATTTAATCAGTTTCAGCCCCAACTGCTTCAGCCGCACCCCCAGTTCCAAGTCTTCCCAGCCGTATAGTTGAAACCTCGTGTCAAACAGACCGGCTTTTTCCAGCCATTTACGGGGGATAGCCACATTCCCTGTAGCGAAATACGCCGCTGAAAAATCGGTTATCTTGTATGGCTCAGCCATAGGGTTATCGAAGTTCGCCGTGTTGATAACCCGACCGTATGTAAACACCCGATCCCCTCCCGATTCCTGAAATCCCCGCAGCAGCGCCTCAGCGTGCGCCCCGATAAAATTCTCGGTCACTACGAGATCGCTGTCTATAAAAATAATAGTGTCACCGACAGCCTTTTGTATTCCTAGATTCCTGGCGGCAGCTGGCCCACTGTGGTCTTGACAGAACCGGCGCAAGTGGGGAAACTCAGCTGAGTGTTCCTCCAGCCACTCGATCGTACCATCCGTCGAACCATCATCCACCAGCACCACCTCATAGCCGGTGACGGGTATCTCACCCCCCAGCTGCTGGCGTTCCAGCGCTCGCAGGCACTTTTCCAGAATTGCCCTGCGATTGTAAGTTGGAATCACGACACTGAAAAACACTTCTTCCCCCCGCAGCAAACCTTCTCAGCAGACGCACTTAACATCAGACAGATCAATCGACTATTTAGTTTAATACTCTTGAGATGTTTAATCTTCCCGCTTCTCATTCTCCCCCCTCCAGCTAAACCCCCCACATACGCCACCGAAGAGGCGGCGCACACCTTCGCCTCCCCAGACTGTCTAGCGGAGGGGAGACTTTCCACCGCCTCTCCGTACCGGTTGGGGAATTGGGGGGGTGAAGTTTTTTCCCTTATTAAGCTGAGTGCCATCTTTGCCATCTCGTACTGCCGGCACAAAGCAAGTTCAGGTTATTTCGCCGCACCGGCTTGATTCCCTGTTTCCACTCCGGATTGCATCCGAGCCCCACCTTGACCTTCGAGTTACAAAGGCATATCTTAATAATAATGTAGGGTTCTGGTTTCTTCAAGCTGTCTCTCCCCGGCGCTCTGTTCCAGTGTCTAACCAGCCGGTTCTGAAGCTCAGCACTCCCTTTAACTGTCTGCTTTTCCTTGACTGACTGCCCTCTCCCCGTCTGTGAGCTGTGCCGTTCTTCTTTGAGAATTTTTAAACCTTTGTCATTGCCCCTGCAATCTCCCCCTTTACTTCCAGCGCCAATCCCATAATTCACACGCCATAAATCTAGTGCTAATCTTAGGTTTGGTTGATTAACCGCAATCATAAACCAATGCCCAATACCCAATGCCCAATGCCCGACCTCAGAAATATTGTGGGCCTTCAACATCACGCCATACAAGTAACCCATTTCCAATAAATGAGTCTTGTATGTGAGGCTTGGCGGCGCGTAAGGGTTTTTCGCTATTCTTGGCATTGGGTTAGTGGGAGACGGCGGGGATGAATCGCCCCTGGTGGGTGTAATTCTGTCGAACATTATAGAATACAATATTGTATAGGTTTTTGCCGAAGCGACACATTTATCTAAGCCCACGACATTCAGAGGCGGCTAAGCCTGTTAAGCTGTTTTTGGCAGTGGGGATCGCTGAATTATGGAATCCATTGGCGTCATTATACCACAGACTTGGGAATTTATCTGTCAACTGGCGATCTTGTCAGAGTATTCTGCCGGATTTTGCAGCTAGCGACCAGCTTGCCCAGCGGCGATAGCCATCTTGGGCGAGACGGGTGCCGACGTCGCAGATTTTTACGTCTGAAACATCTCCATTTTGCTTTTCCCCCTCTCCCTATATCTATTAACCGCATCGCTCATATATCCAGACTTCTTTATGCGGAAGTAGTTTCGAGTGGGGGCGGGTTTTGGGGGCGGGCTGATTGGGCTCCCCAGAGTGGGGACATATCCGGAGATCCCGAACCTCACAGCTTTTTAGGGGCGGCACGCCCCAGCAAGCGAATCAGGGCAACGCCTGTCAGAGCGGAGACGGCAAGCCAAGTCACCGCCAAACCCACCAACTCGCCGAGGAACAGGCGCGTGGACAGGCGAACAGCCCAGCCCACAGCCCAGCCCAGGGGCAGCCCCAACGCCCAACTGGCGGCACTGGCAAAGATCCAAGTCCCATCTTTGGCGACCAGCTTTTGGATAGTCAGCCACTGCGCCAGCCCAGTCAAAGCCCCCACCAGCGCTCCGTCGAAAACCCCATTTATCAACCGGAATCCAATATTTTCCGCGCTTGGTGCCATCCAGCCCAGGGCACCCACGCTGCTCGCCCCGATTAAGCCCCAGCTGAGGGCAGACGCCAATATCCACCGGCTGGCATGGGGGAGGATCTGTCTGAGGGCAGCCCACTGCCCCAAGCCAATCGCCGCACCGCCGATCAACCCTTGTACCATCCCCACATAAGGTCTGACACCGATTTCAATAAATAGCAGACTCACCAAAAAGCCCACTAGCGAGAAAAACACCCACTGCAACCAGAAACCCCGTTCCTTGCTGGCGAGTTTGACAGGGGCATAGTAATAGAAAGTTGCTGACATTGGCGTTAAAAAAGTTCCCGGTAAACGTCACGCAATCGAATCTGGCGTGGCCAGAAACCGGGTTTCTTTCAGAAACCCGGTTTCTCCGCAT
>JALOOK010000235.1 GCA_025454445.1 Oscillatoria sp. Prado101
TCGATCGGGTTGAAGGGGCTGTACTGTCGGTGGCTCGGATTGGGGCGCTGCCAACCGCTATTGCCACCGCTCAAGAGCAGCAACGGCAGCTGGCAATGGCTATTCAGGGGCTTGACGCGCAAATTCGCAGTTTGTCAGAGCGCCTCGGGCTGACGCCGGATCAGGCTTATGTGTCTCAAGCGCTCAGTGCGGACCCAATTATTGCCAACCTGCGAACTCAGCTCCATGACACTGAGTCGCAAATTCAACTTTACCAGCAGTCTCTGCGAGAGGATCACCCGCAGATGGTTGAGTTGCGCCAGCGGCAAACAGCTTTGCAGGAGCTCCTGCAGCAGCGCACCTCTGAGGTGATCGGCGGCAATGGGGTGGCGGCACCGATGATGAGCGACTTTCAAATCCGCCACAACAGCAGTTTGGACCCCGTGCGGCAACAGCAGGCTACCACTCTAATGGGTTTGCAAACTCAGCGAGAAAACCTGCAGCAGCAACTGCAAGCTGCTGCCCAAACTGAGCAGCAACTCCGGCGCGAGTTTGCCAGTATTCCTAACAAGCAGCTGGAGCGCTCTCAAAAGGAACAGCAGGTGCTGATTCAAAAAACGCTCTACGATAAAATACAAGCGGCGCTAGCGGATGCAAAGACTGCAGAAGCGGAAACGGGAAGCAGTTTGAATATTCTGTCTGTACAGCCAAAACCTGCAAACCAGTCTCAGTCAAACCCGTCTGTAGTGCTGATTTTGGGCGGCGGCGGTTTGCTGGGTGCGGCTATCGGCGGGGCGCTAATCTTCTTGCTTTCGATGCTGGAAGGCAAGTTCTACACCCAGGAGGAGGTGCGCTCAGCTTTTGAGGAGCGGGATGTGGAAGTCTTGGGGACATTGCCGGCTGTTATGGTGTTGGATGGGCAACCCGACTTGATGCCGGTGATCGTGGAGCCGAATTCTCCTTATTTGGAAACTTACGAACGGCTGCGCACCAATCTGCGGCGTGCCGGTGACAAGCCGGTGAAGGTAATTTTGTTCACCAGTGCCGGCACAGGGGAGGGCAAGAGTTTCTGCGCATACAATCTGGCGATCGCATCGGCGCGAGCGGGCAAGCGCACTCTGCTGATTGAGGCTGACTTGCGCTCGTCAACCCGCGTGCAGTGCCTTAAAATGACTGCCGATCCGGAAAACTCGGTGGAACCCCTGCTGTACTACGGGCACCCGAATAACTGCATTCACTTAGTTCCGGAAATTGAGAACTTGTATGTGTTGCCGTCTGCGGGGCCATTGCGCCAGCCTGGGGGAATTCTGGAATCGAGTGAAATGGTGAGGTTATTAACGGATATCCGGCAGCGATTTGATTTTGTTGTTTTGGACGCACCGGCGCTCAGTGCGGGTAACGACGCGCTGATGCTGGAACCCCACACGGATGGGATGGTATTCGTGGCTCGCCCGCTGCACTCGCAACAGGGTATGGTGGCGGAGTATCTTGATTCGCTGACGGAATCGGAAGATATCAAACTGTTGGGAGGTGTGATTAATGGGGCTGAGACGCCGGTGGAGGCGCACAGCACCTACCCCGAACCCTCCCCGCCGGTGGAGGAAGCCACACAGCCTGAGGAGCAGGCGCAACCGGGGAGACTCCAAGTTCTGCCACACCCAGCACACCCGGAACGCCCTCACGCCGCTCGCCGGCGGGCTTAGTCGAGAACCCCACCCCCCACCATCCCCGCAGGCGGTGAGGGGGGAAAGACTTTTTCTCGCTCCGCCTGTTCTGGCTCTGATCAGTAGCTCCACCGGCAGAAAAAAACCGCAGCTTGTAGCAAATATAGCATTTCTCATATTAGTGAGGTACTGAGAAACCCGGTTTCTTTAAGAAACCGGGTTTCTCTTGCAAACACGTTCATCCAACTTAGAAACGCCTATAATAGCGCCTGCTATCTGCGTTCATCTGCGTACATCTGCGGTTTAAATAAAGATGCCGGAACGGCTGAGCCAATAGCCCGCGCATTCCCCACAATCCGGGCGTGCAATTTAATATTCGTTTCCCGATCTAAACAAGCCCATTAGCGGGCCTAAGATGGCTCCGAAAACAAATCCACCGGCGTGCGCCCAGTAGGCAATGCCACCCCCTTGCATGCCGATATTCGCCGGCACATTGAGGCTGACGACGCTGTTCAAGGCTTGCTGCACAAACCAAAACCCCAGAAAGAAAACGGCGGGAATGCGAATGATTGTGGAGAAAATTCCCAGGGGAATCCAGGTGAGAATCTCTGCCTTAGGATATCTGAGGATGTAGGCTCCCATGACACCGGCAATCGCCCCACTAGCACCCAGAGAAGGCACGGTCGAGCCGGCGGAAAAATACCACTGAGTTAAGGCTGCCATTATACCGCACGCCAAGTAAAAAATCAAGTATTTGATGTGACCGAGGCAGTCTTCTACGTTGTTGCCAAAAATCCAGAGGAACAGCATATTGCCGGCGATGTGTGTGAAACCGCCGTGCAGGAATTGGGAAGTAATCAGGGTTGTCCATTCGGGAACTGGGGAAGCGAGCGCTGCTCCTTGAAAGCTGAGTGTTAATTCTCTGGGAACTACAGCCCAAGTCTGGAAAAATTGTTGTAGCAGGGGGGGAGGTAATGTCAGTTCATGGAGAAATACTAGGATGTTGGCGACAATCAGTGCGTAGGTGACGTATGGGGTGATGCGTGTTGGTATGTCATCGCGCAGGGGAACCACTTGATTTTACCTCACTTTGGCTGGCGCTGTCTTTAGGATAGCATATTTTTCTGTAAATGTCTGTCTGTCTGCCGGCAGATTGTGTTGTTGATGTGAGGGGGTAGGGTTTAAAATGGGGCGTTTGTCGATTTGCCACCAAGGTTTTACCCGTTGCAGGAGGATGGTAAGTACCAGCAGTGCGAAGATTCTGTGGCGCTGGAGGGGTGGCCAATTGCTCTGATAGAGCGGAATTTTGGGCAGTTGAATCAGGGAAATAATGGCAGTACGGCTTTCTGGTTTGCCCAACAGATTGCCAATCTGTTGGGGTTTGGGGGAGGGGGAGCCGGTGTTTGGTTCCGTGGGAGAATTGCGTTGCATATTCCGGGGATGAACCCGGCACCCCAACCCCCTCCCCGCACGCGGGGAGGGGGAGAAAGAGATAGGGGTTTTGGTGAAATCATCTTCTCTTACTGCAACGCCGGGGAATGGCAACATCGGCATCCCGCACCGGCAGTGCCGATAAATCCTGCCAGTTTTGTTCGGGGATGTGCTAAACTAAAGGTGAGTGATTGGCAGCACTGAGGATGAAAAGGGACGATGTACTGGCAATTTTGGCGGCACACCGGCAAGAATTAAAGGCATTGCACAATTGTGGGATGAACCCGGCACCCCAACCCCCTCCCCGCACGCGGGGAGGGGGAGTAAGACTGGGGTTTCGATGAGGGTTAAAAATTTCAATCATCCTTTTACTGTGCAACGCCGAATTAAAAGCATTGGGGGTGAAGTCGCTGGATTTGTTTGGCTCGGTGGCGCGGGATGAAGCACGCTTTGAGTACTTCGCCAGACTGGAAAAAATTGTGAGGCAAGTAATTATGCCTAATTAGATCATATTTATGTACAAAAATTGAAGCTACAAGAAACCGGGGTTCTCCAAAAGAAACCCGGTTTCTGCTCCAGAGCCTTCTCCTGGGGTTAATTGTTAGCTTCTCACTGAGGCGGTTGCGGGGGCAACTCAACCTTTCCATTGACCGGCGTTATTGTGAATTCCTGCTTCTCAGCCGCCTTGTTAGCCTCAATCATCTCAGTCATTGCCTCGCTAAAATGAGACTGGGTGACACGCTTTTCTTCTTTGGGCTTGTCTTCTTTTGCAGCAGCCACTACAGCTTTTAAGACAGCATTCTTGATGTCTCTACCGGATATTTTATCGAACTGCTTAGCAAGTTCAGCAAAATCTACCGACTTATCTAAGGGAAGCTTGCTGGGAATCTGAGCTTGCCAAATCTTGGCGCGTGCTTCTTCATCCGGTAAATCGAACTGAACCTTCCAGCGAATACGGCTGATGAAAGCCGGATCGTAGTTACGGATTAAGTTTGTGGCGAAAATGACAATCCCCTCGTAGGAAGAGAGTTGCATGATCATAACGCTGCGGGTTAAGTTAACCGCAGTGTCCGTGGATTGGCTGACATTTTCCAGACGCTTACCTAAGAACGAATCGGCTTCATCGAAGAATAGGACTGCCTTTTGACTGGTGGCAAACTCAAAGGCTTTGGCGATGTTCTTCGGGGTGTCGCCAACATACTTAGACTCAAGCTGCTGGTAAGGAACCACTAGAATTTTCAGCTTGAGCGCATGAGCGAGGGCTTCAGCGGTGAGAGTTTTGCCTGTACCAGGCGGACCCGAGAAGTTGACGGAGAGGGCTTTGTCCAGCTTGTGCTTTTCACCCATGCCCCACTCCCTGTAAATTAAGTCTTGAAACTCCAGTTCAGCTATGATTAATTCTACCTGATGTCTGGTTGTATTCGGCAGGATGACATCATCTAGAGTGTATTTTGGCTCTCTCAGATAGGGGGTAAAATCTATTGAGGTGTCTGGGGCTTTATCAACCCCCTCAACTTCTTGTTTTTGGCTGGCTCCTTGGCGATCACCTTTTCTCTCATTTCCAGAGATGCCGGTGTCGCCAACCGCCTCCATAAACTCTCTCGCTCTATCAGGTCTGGGCATAGCAATTATCCGCTCCTTCAGTCGATTTGGACAATCAAAGCATTGAAAGTAATTTTTTTCTTGGCTTTGCTGTACGGGTCTAGGTTTTCACCTAAGGCTTGGAAAAACTGAACAACAGGGATGTTGGCCAAGATATCTGGAGGTTCTGGCGGGGCGATAAACTCCTTAAAGAGAGGCGCGAGCAGTTGTTTAGCGTCTGTCGCCCACTTTTGGTATTCTGGGTCAGTTAACTCATTATTAAGAACATAAATCGCTTCTAGCTTAGAATACGGTACACTCGAGGCAATCGGCAAATCACGATTGTCAATAGATGGGACTTCATACCCTCTTTCTTCGGGTCTTGGTGTCATACAGCCATATCTTAAGTTGCCTAAAATTACAGTCGCGGACACGAATACTTAAACCAAATAATGGGCCAACAAGTAAAGAATCGAAAAAGCGCTGCGTTTTCTCAGGAACAACACATTGACCGTTCTTCAGTCTAAGTCCAGGTACGCCAACCAGTTCAATCGTTCTCAAACTCCCTTGACGGTAAGGTGAGCGAAAATCAACAACGGTATAGATAATTTCCGATTCCGGGTTCCGTAGCTTTTCTGGTTCAGAGTTGCGGGGCATAGTTCAATCCTAATGCGTGATGTAGTCGCGGCCTTAATGATATTAATGTCAGAGCCATTATTTTTGTCACTTGCAACCGCTGATCGGGCTATGGAGTATTCGCAGGCGAACGCTTAACGCTGAAAATTTTTGACGTTTTTTTTGATCTTTTGGGGGTCAATATTTCCCTTAAAGTTTCAGTGATAATTGCTCCTGCGTAAAAAATAGCATATAAGATAACTGCCAGGACAAATGCTGCAATAAAACCGCCGACTATAACCGAGTAACAAACTGCTTGTATGCTGTAAAAGAAAGCTCTCACCAAAGCAGCCACTGCTCGTTCCAGCCAGTTTATCAACTGCTCTAATAGACCGCAAAACCATGCAAAAAAGCCCATTTTAGCTACCTCCAAACTAGCTTACTATACCATCAGTTTAGTGACCATTGGGTTCTACAGGTAACTGAACACCTTCCTCCTGATTCACCGACCTCACTGAAAGTACAAAAGGCTCGCGATACGTTTGCCTTGGGTCTATGAATGCGAGAATGGTATCCAGATCGTCCAGGAAAACAGCCAACAGCCACTCCCTACTATAACCAAACTCTTGACGCAGATAGGATTCAATCTCTGGCCAATTATTATCTAAAAACTGAGCTATCAAGGCCAGATAATATTTGGTTGCCTCTGTTACATATCCCCAAATCTCCTTAACTGCTGCAACCAGGTTCTCCCATAACCTAGCAAAAGCTCTTGATAAAGCCTCGACGATCGAGAGCGAAAGCATAACCGGCTGCTGCACCCAGGACAAAGGCTGCGGCGGCTTGCAGCAGAATATCCCAAACCATTGGTATTTACTCCTTGTGGACTATCCCCCCTTCCCCCTAAATTGGAGGACTGAGGGGAGAGGGCTTTGGCACCTGTGCTTTGATGAAGAAGCTAAAGGTTAATCAGGGTGTCGGTCGTCTCACGATCCAATCGCAAGCCCTACCGCGCTCCTGGCCACTGCCTGAGTATTTCTACTCGGCTATCGGGCCTGCCGGCTGGCTTAACCCTATCGCTTACACCCATAATAAACTCCCCCCACCTAACTGGCGACTAACGGAGGCTATAATTTTCAGTTAGGCTCACGTTACCAACTTACCGGCACTGCAATGGCACATAATAAGGAGGAGATGTTCGCCGAAGCGGCCCATTACTGGGACTTGCAAAGGCTGTACCAAGCCCAGGCCGAGGCCAAGCGGCAACTGGCCCCTCGCGCCAGAAAGGGGCTGACAAACACCGAAAAGCTGTACCTGCGAGGGCTGCTGTGCGGTAACAGCCCCGCTGAAATGGCCCGCAAACTCCTCCAGAGTCCCAAGGGAGTTGAGGTTTTTTTGTGTAAAACTTTATACCAATACTTTTAAAAGATGGCCAATTACCCTGATGAACCAATAGGAAATTGGAGAAATATCAATACCTGGCTAGAGTCAGCAGGATATAAAACTCAGTCGCCTTCAGGGTTTCAATTAAATAATGGTTGGCCCGAGGAATTAGCGGTAAAGATATTAAATGTAAGTATTGACAGAAATCCAATAACAATCGAAAAAAATACAATAACAATTACCATCAATATCCAACTCGCATCCGCCTCCCCTTCAGAATCCCCAAAAACAGAAGACCCAGACCCCGGCGAACACCCCAAGTGATGATTGCCTGGAACGCACTACGCGCCTAATTCCCAGCGCTCTCTCTCCCCTCCCACCGGCAACCCCGCGCCCAGCTTCCCAAATTTGTGTCCGACTAGCAGTTTTTCTAACACAACTCATCAAGCCGTCCAGTGCCCGCACGCTTATTCGCCCGCCGCAACTCCCGCCACACCTCGCAATCTGCTATCTCAGGAAGTATCACCCTATACCCCTTTGACATCAAAGATCGCACCCAGAATCGGCACTCTATCCTTAACGGTGTCGCCTTGGGATTTGTCAATATGCCCAACCCCCCTGAGTCTAACACAATTATCATTGTTTGGGAAATAAGGGTCGATTTGAAAGCCGCGACCAATTCATGCGGCAAGTCCCGGACGAAACCGACCG
>JALOOK010000005.1 GCA_025454445.1 Oscillatoria sp. Prado101
CTCGTCGGAGAGCGCCTTGCACACGGCGAAAATATTAGAACTGTTCAAGCCATTTCCGCCAACAATCACACCTTTATATCCCAGCTCCCGCAATTGCCGCACCAAATTGCCGCCATCTGCAGCCAAACCAGAAATAATCACCAAATCTGGTTTTAAGTTCAGTGCATTTGTCGCCTGGGTTTGGAAGTCGGTGTCAGTGGTTTGGAACTTCTGTACCGTTACTATCTCCAGTCCCTGATCCTTAACTGTTTGCTGAAATATTTCTGTCTCCGACTTGTTAAACGCATCGTTTTGTGCGTAGAAAACAGCAACTTTCTTAATCTGCGGGTTGAGCTTCAGCGCCGCTTTCACCGAATTGGGGGCGACGATAGAAACCGGCGCGGAAACGCGAGCGATGTAATCCCCAATTTCCGGAATGCCTTTAGCCGTATTCGAGGCTCCGATCACCGGCACTTTTGCCCGATCTGCAATCGGGTCAGCACTAAACGCTTGCTGGGACAGGGTAGGGCCCACAATGCCAGCAACTTTATTCTGAGTAATCAGGGTTTGGAAGGCGTTGATCGTGCCGGCTTCATCTCCTCCCGTGTCCTGAACCACCAATTTAATCGGAGTGCCGTCAACACCGCCCTTATCATTAAAATACTTCTCGGCAATTTTAGCACCGGCTATGCCCTCCTGACCCAGCAGGGCGACGTTACTCGTTTTCGCCAGTGCCACACCAATGGGAATGCCGGTATTAGAACCGGCACTTGTACCTGCAGTATTGCTGGGAGCTTCTCCAGTTTTAGCCGAACCGCAGGCTGCCAACAGCAAAGCCAAAATAACCAATAATCCAGAACTGCGAGCTGTAAGTGGTTTCATAAACTATCTGCAAAATATATCTTCATCCAGAAACCGGGTTTCTTGAAGAAACCCGGTTTCTTAAATTTCTTAAAGAAACCGGGTTTTTCATTTCACCTAAACTCCCTCCGGCACCGAACCCAGACAGCGAATGGCTTCTAGCAAACCCCTAGCTTTATTTAGGGTTTCCTCGTACTCTTTTTCCGGGTCAGAATCCGCCACCAAACCGGCACCGGCTTGAACTGAAACCGTATGCTTGCCACCGCCGGCTGGGCGGACAACCATAGTGCGAATTGCGATCGCCGTATTCAGCTGCCCTTCAAAATCATAATACCCGTAAGCGCCGGAATATGGGCCGCGCCGGCAGCCTTCCAGCTCGTGGATAATCTCCATCGCCCGAATCTTGGGAGCGCCGCTCACCGTGCCGGCGGGGAAACTGGCTTTCAGCAAATCCCAGGCGGTTTTCTCGGGGTCGAGCACGCCGCGCACGTTGCTAACAATGTGCATAACGTGGGAGTATCGCTCGATCACCATTAATTCATCAACCCTCACCGAGCCTTTTTTGCAGACTCTGCCCAAATCATTGCGCCCCAGATCCACCAGCATGACGTGTTCCGCCACTTCTTTGGGATCTGCCAGCAACTCTTTGGCCAGGGCTTGATCTTCCGCCGGCGTATTGCCCCGGCGGCGAGTGCCGGCAATCGGTCGCAGGGTGGCCAGCTTGCCACCATCTGGGGTGCGCTCAGCTTTCACCATCACTTCCGGACTGGAGCCAATAATTTGCCAGTCGCCGAAGTTGAAGAAAGCCATGTAAGGAGAGGGATTGATCAGGCGCAGGGAGCGGTATAGCGCAAACGGGTCGCCGGTGTACTCAGCTGAGAGTCGCTGCGAAAGAACCACTTGAAAAATATCGCCCGCTTTGATATAATCCTTTGCCTTTCGCACATTCTCGCAGAATTGCTCCTTGGAAGTGTTGCTGGTATAAACCAACTCTGGCTCCAGCGCGGGGGCGGACGGGACAGATGCCCTGCTGCTTTCTGGCGGCGTCCACTGCAACAGGGTGTCCTTACTCGACACCGGCATTTGCAGTTTGCTCACCAGGGTTTTCAGGCGCTCTCTCGCCGCCTCGTAAGCCGGTGCAATGTCCCCACCGCCAGAACGCAAGTCGGCGTAGGAGACTGCCAAAATCTTGCGCTTCACCTGGTCAAAAATCAGCAAGCTGTCCACCTGCACCCACAGCCCGTCCGGCAAATCTGTCTCAGCTGGCGGGTAAACCGGCACGCGGGGTTCAATCCAGCGAATCAGTTCGTATCCCCAGAAACCGAACAGTCCGCCCACGCCTGAGGGCAGCTGGGGGATTTGAACTGGGTGAATCGGTTTGAGGCAGTTGGCCAGAATCTCAAATGGATCGCCCTCAAACACCTCCACCGCGCCGGTGCGGTAAGTTTGGGTTGTGCGGTTGCCCCGAGCTTCCAGAACCCAAAGCGGATCGCACCCCAGCAAACTGTAGCGCCCAATTTTCTCCCCGCCTTCTACCGATTCCAGCAGGAAGCTGTGGGGAATGCCTGCGCACACCTTGTACCAAGCCGACACCGGCGTATCCAAATCCGCTGCCAGTTCCTGGCACACCGGCACAAAATTTCCCTCAAGGGCGAGCTGCGAAAATTGCGAAAAATCAGGAAAAATCATCTATTTCTCTCTTTCATCCGGTTGATTCCTGTTTTTTAACACGGGCCGCTATCAACCTGAATGCCTTTTTTATTATAGTTTTTTGGGTATTTCACCGATTTTTAATCTAAAATTTAACTTCTCGAATCCACAGGGGATCACCGATAACGCTCGCCCGTCGCGCCTCCACATCAGGTGCCCCTGCTGACTGTAGTGGGAGAGAAACCGGGTTTCTCTGGCCATGAAGACCGAAACCCGGTTTCTGAGATTTCCAGACCGCAGCTGGAGCTAGACGTCGTAAGGGCGCTGACCGCTGAACTTCAGGGTTGCCGGTTGCGGGTTGCTACCGATATTGCGGTCTTTCTTGCCCACAGAGGCACGGCCTTCGTTCACCTTTTCGGGGAAGACGCCATCGTTGGGGTGCAGGTACTGGATTTCGCCATTAGCATAAATCCGGTAAATTTTGTAGTCATCAATTTTGGGCTTGAATTTTGTCCGCAGCTGAGCGCCCAAAGCCAGACACTGTTCCTTGCGGGCCAAGTAGAGCAGGTTTTGGCCTTGGTGCATGATCGCCGCCCCGCCGGTGGGCATTTCAAACACTTGTTCCTTGGAGCTAGTCCAAGTGATAGCGTATTTTTCTTCCACCTCAGCTTTGGTGAGCAAGCCGCCGGTGCTGCCGCCGAAAATCGGGGTTTGTCCAGTCAAGGGTTCGGTCATGGATACCTCTCGTGCGTGTAAAGCAATTTTTAAGGCATCGTATCATTCCCACATCCCGATCTGAACTATTTGTCAAGAACTGTAACAGTTCTTAGCTTTCGGCAAGCTTTCGACAAAATTTTCCTGCCTGTGGCCAAGAAGAACCCCAGATTACGGGGACACCCCACAATCAGCTTCCCGCCGCACGCCCCTCTATCATATCCGGTCAATTGCCCCTATAAATTTTACTGCGCAACTTCCTTTTTCCTCTCTTTCCTTGGCGTTCTTGGCTGGCTGAGCGGTTCATTCTTAACATTAATCAATCAGACGGAATATTCCCGTCCCTCTCTCCGGATCGCTCCAGGCTTCTCACGGGAATTGGCCCGCCCACTACCGGAGGGTGGCCCGCCGGCGGCCCGAACCGCCACCCCCCCGGTTGCGACCCCCACCTGGCGGAGATTGCGGGCCAGTTTCTCCGCTCACCACCGCAACTGGGACAGTGAAGTGAAACTGACTGCCCTGATCTTTGCCGGCAGATGTGGCCCAAATCTTGCCACCCCAGCTATTGACAATTTGCCTGCAAATGGCCAGCCCCAAGCCGGTGCCGCCTTGGGTGCGGCGCAGGGCACCTTCTTCTTGATAGAAACGGTCAAAGACGACATCGAGGCGCTCTGGGGTAATGCCGCGCCCGGTATCGGCCACAAGCACCTCCACCTGCGAGCCGGTGCGCTTCGCCTGGACAGTCACCAGTCCAGGAGGCTGGGTAAACTTGCAAGCATTGTCCAGCAGTTTGGCCAGCACCTCCACCAGCCACTCCCCGTCTGCCTGCACCAGAGGCAAGTCTTCCGGCACTTGGGCGGCAATCTGGATCGGCGCGGCATCATTCGACCGGCGGGCGCGAATGCTGCTGAGGGCCAAATCGACACACTCTTGCAGCTGCAGCGGTTCCAGATTCCAGTCCACCCGCCCGCTTTCCAAACGGGAGAGGGTGAGGAAGTCCTGCACCAGTTTGCGCAGCCGATCGGCGTCTGCCAAAGCCGAGTTGAGCATGGCTTGCCGCAATTCTGGAGCCATGTCAGGCTCGCTGGAAAGACTTTCCAGGCAAATTTGAATGGTGGACAGAGGCGTGCGCAGTTCGTGGCCGGTGATCGCAATCAGGTTGCTGCGCGTGCGGTCGAGCGCTTCCAGCTGTTCGTTGAGTTCTTCGAGGTTGGCGTAGGCTTCGGCTTGAATGATGGCGACGCCGACTTGGGTGGCGATCGCATTCACCAGCGTCAGCTCTTCAGAGTCCCACTCGTGAGGGCACCCGCCGCAGTAGTGCAGCTCCACTATGCCCACCAGCTGGTTTTGATAGACTACAGGCACCATCAGCCAGGAGGCAATCTCCCACTTTTGCACCAGCGCCCTCGTGCCGGTGCCGGCAAGGTGCGAGTCTGTTTGGGCGTCCTCAACCCAAACTCCCTCCCTGCGCCGCACTACTTCTTGAAACAGGGGATTGTTTTGCAGGGGCCAATTTTGACCGGCCAAGGAGCTGACAGAACTGCCCAAAAACTCGTGCCCAATAGTGGCGGTTTCGTCCGTGGCTTTGCAGCGGTAAATCAGGCACCGGCAGGCACCCAGCGCCTGTCCCAGCTCTCGCACCGCCACTTGGAAAATATCGGCAGGATTGAGGGATTGCCGAATTGTGGTGGTGATAGAATTCACCAAGCGCTCTTTGCGCTCTTGGGTGGCTAGCGAGCGGTAAGTTTTGAGCAATTTGTACTGTCCGACTTGCAGGTATGTTACCAAACGCTGGGCGAAGGGTTCCGGATCGGCGCTGTGGAATCCGGGCGGCATTTCTATTAGGAACTGCTGGCGGGCAATGGCGATTTTCTCAGCTAGTTCGGGCCGGTAGCTGAGAATCCGATTCAGCAACAGTTCGGCAGCTAAGCAGCACACCTGCCGGTCAAACGTCCAAATTCCCTCAAACCGCCTGGTTTGATCCATCGCCGGCATGTCCAGCCCCGGCTCGCCGGCGCTCCAGAAGTCGCTGGCGGGCGCTGAACGATCTTGACAAATCAGACAAGTTGCGTATGAGCGAGAGATCGCCACTAAATGCCACTCTTGACTCAGCCCGTCGTCGGGGTCAAACGCCACTGTTTCGTAGAGTTCGGAGGAGTGTTTGAAATCCGTTTCCGGTGCGGCGAGGACGTAAAGCTGATTCGTCTTCTGGGCAATTCGCCGGTAGCGGTGCGCCTCCTGCCGGTAGAAGCGCTCTCGCTGAAAGTTAGCAATCAGCAAAGGCGGATCTGACCCCGCCAGCACTTGATCTTCCATTGCGTGGGAGAGAGCTGTCAAGGAAGATTTGAAATAAATTTGGGGTCGCAGGTGGGGCAGGGCTTGCAGCAAGTCTTCGAGCACGGAAGTGGTTTTGCTCATCAGTCGTCTTTACGCTTCGCCGGGGACACGTTTGGCTCTATTGATAAATATGCTAACTCAAGTTGCTACCTACAAGGTCTTTGCATCTAGATCCCCCCAAATTCCCCTTAAAAAGGGGGGCTTTGAGATGTCCCCCCCCTTTGTAGGGGCGGGCCCTTCCGCCCCGGCGTTGGGGGGGATCTGACCTGACTCACTGGTAAGTAGCAACTTGAGTTATGCTATCAGCCCAATATACAGTTTGACGCTGCCCCCGCGACAGGGAGACACCGGCGGCTTCCCCCTCGGATGCCTGAGTGCCGGTGGCAATTGAGCAGATATGCTCAAGCGGATTGCGCAACCCCCCTCGCCTTCCCAGGGATGCCGGTGTTTTTGCCCAGATTGCCGGTTCCTGCTGCTGCGGTGCGGGGTGCGTTCCGCCTTCCTGAGCTTGCTAGTAGAGAGGGTGGCAAAAATGGAACGCAGATGAAATTTTAGGCAAATTTGCCTTATTAAAAGGATAGCTTTTCACGCAGCGCGGGTATGTCCGTATAGCGCCAAAACTGTGACCCGATTTCAGGTTCCTGCAGAGCAAAACCCAGAGTTATCGCCAGAATCCGCAACAGGCCAAGTTCCTCCTTCCCAGGCTCAGGTTGGAAACGATAAACGAGAAAAAATGTTTGTAGTTGGGCTAAAGCCCAAACGCACCCTACAGATAGAGGCTTTGCGCAAATCCGGCTTCTTCCTCCTCCTTCTTCTCTCTTGGCGTACTTGGCTGGCTGAGCGGTTTATTCTTATAACAGTATGCACTTATGGCGCGGACAGTAGGACAGGCGAGTGTCCGTGCCCAATAGGATCTGCTGCTATAAACCCCCTATCAAGCACACCAACAGTCTCTTTCCAATCACCGGCAATTCCCGCACCCCACCGGCACTTACCCCGCCGCAAACGAGCCGGTTTCTTGCAGCGCGTGCAGCCGGTAGTAAATCCCTTTGTGGCGCAGCAACTCCTCGTGACTCCCCACTTCCGCAATCCGCCCCCGATCCAGCACCACAATTTTGTCCGCCTCCCGCACTGTACTCAGCCGGTGGGCAATAATAATCGTCGTGCGGGTGCCAAAAATACGGTTCATCGCCAGCTGAATCGAGCGCTCAGATTCATAATCCAAACTGGAAGTCGCTTCATCAAAAACCAGCACGTCTGGCTCCATCAAAAGCGCTCGCGCAATTCCCAGCCGCTGCTTCTGTCCGCCCGACAGCCGCACGCCCCGCTCCCCTACCACAGTGTAGTACCCTTTGTCAAGCTGTCGGATAAATTCATCCGCTCTGGCAATGCGGCAAGCTTCTTGCACGCGCTCGAAACTGGCATTTGGATTGCCATATTTCAGGTTATCCAGCAAGGTGCCATTGAAGATATCAACTTCTTGGTGGACGATCGCCAGTCTGCGGCGGTAGCAGGCGACATCCAGAGGTTGGATGTCCTCCCCATCCATCAAAATTTTGCCGCCATCGGGTTCAAAATAGCGGAACAGCAGCTTGACGAGCGTGGACTTTCCGGAACCCGACCGGCCCACCAGCGCCACCGTCTGGTACGGCTCAATTACCAGATTGATATCTTGCAATACCGGGCGTGAGGAATTGTAGCCAAAAGTGACGCCGGAAAACTCTACCTTGCCGGTGAACTTGTAAGGCGTGATCGCCAGCGGTTTTGGGGATGCCGGTGTCAAATCCACCGCATCGCTGCCGATTGGGTGGCGCATGAATTCGTGAAATCGCACCATAGAAGCGTAGCGGCGGGCAAACATCTCCGCCAAGTTAGCGATCGGGCGCAATTCCGAATAAGCCTGGGTGGCAAAACTAAAAGTTGTGATAAAATGTCCGAGAGACATTAAACCGCTGACTGTCTCCAGCAGGGTAAACCCCAGCACCGCGAACAGACACACCTGAATTACCGTATTTTGCCACATGGCCAGCACAGTGTAACCCGTGGTGATGCGGCCATCGATAACGATAAACTCCCGCTCTATACGCTGGCGCTGGCGCTTTAGTTCAGTCGCTTCCCTGGCAAAGGCTTTCACGGTTTTGATATTGGTGACAATTTCCGATGTGCGGCTTTCTGTCTTTTCGATGTGCCGGTCTATTAATTCCTCTCGCTTTATCAACTCTGCCAAGCTTTTCAGGCTGAAGCTTAGGATAAAAATAAACGACCCCATGAACAGCACGGCAATCCGCCACTCGATTAACCAGACGATGGCAAACATTCCCAGCACCCGCCACAGTTTGGGAATCAGCTGACCGGCGATTTCTGGGTAAGTCCAAGTGTGGTTGCCCACCCCCCTGGCAATCCGCCCAGCAATCCGTCCGGCATTATTTTCCTCATAAAACTCCAGTGGCAGACTCAGGATTTTTCCCAAAGCTTTTTGACTGTAATCGCGGCGGGTGCGCAGAGCAATATCCCAGTGAAACCATACTCCCAGCCAAGATTGCACCGGCGCTCTCGCCACTGTGGCAAAAAAAATAAGCCCCATCAGGACTCCTAGGGAGAGGGGCTTACCGGCAGTCAACCCTGTCAAGTCAGCCACCGCCGCTATCAGGTTTTGCGTTATCCCATCCACCGGCAAGTCTGAAAGCACGTTTAAAATCTGGCCCATCGCGTAGGGCAGAATCAAATCCAGGATTTCAAAGGCGCAAGATGCGGCAATACTAAAAGCCGCCACCAGCCAGTACCGCCGGTAGTAGCTGAGGAAATCGCGAAATTTTGTCATAAAAACTCTTTCCGCAGGTAGCCAAAATGGACACAGCGTTTGCCAAACCCAGGCTTTGGCAGAAACCGAGTTTCTTGTCCAGCGGGTATAGCTCTACGTCACAGCCGTTCAAAAATCCGGTTTTTCTTCCCGGAGATGATTTAACCTTTTATTTTGTCCACCTACTTATCAGCTCCTAGCTGTTTTCAGTCCTGAACCCGTACCTTAGCACAGGCGGGCTAGTCTGCGAGCGCCCCCATTCGGAAGTTGGGCTGAGAAACTCAGGACAAGGGACGGGCTGCGGCTGGGGTCTTTCCCACTCCTTAGGAACTTTTTCTTACTCCCTCTCACCCCAAAGTGGGAGAGGGGGCTGGGGGGTGAGGGGCTTGTCGGAAAGGGGTCTGGGGGGTGAGGGGCAAGCTTGCTCCCCCTTTTGTCAAAGTGGGGGCTTCTGAGGGGGTGAGTTGCTCTGCGGGAGAGCGAGTTGAGGGGTGAGGGGCTTGCGAGCAATCAACTGGACATGATATAATATCTGGGCTCGCACGCCCCGCTTCAACCACTTGCTGGTGGCACAGGCAGGTGAGCCTGTGCCGGTCGCCGGTCAGTCAAAACAGTTTTTACGGAATCAGACTGCGTAGGCTGACGTCAGCGCCCACACGATGAGGAACGCTATCGCGCCCAGCACCGCAATCGAGGTGATTGCGATCGCAGCGGGGCTGTCCGCCCCCTTGAATTTCATGATGCCACGGTTTAGATCGGACATAGCCCTGTTATAATTCCTCTGACGAAGAGCTACTTTACGTTAAATCATATTAATATATGGGAGTGGGGTGAGGCCAAATTGGCCAGCCAGTCCGCTCCTGAAAGGGTAAGATCAGCAAGCCCCATCGTGTAACATAGCAGAGAGCAAGCCATCACGGATTCCAAACGCTGCATGGGCAAAAAGCCAACGATTGCCATTTCCCACCTGGGCTGTGAAAAAAATCGCATCGACACCGAACATATGCTGGGCCTGCTGGTGCGAGCGGGCTACGAGGTGGACACCAACGAAGAATTAGCGGATTACGTCATTGTTAACACTTGCAGCTTTATCCAAGCCGCACGGGAGGAGTCGGTGCGGACTCTGGTGGAGCTGGCGGAGGCCAACAAAAAAATCGTGATCGCCGGCTGCATGGCGCAGCACTTCCAAGAGCAACTGCTCGAGGAACTGCCAGAAGCGGTCGCCCTGGTGGGCACCGGCGACTACAGCAAAATCGTAGAAGTCATCGAGCGTGCGCAAGCGGGCGAGCGAGTCAAGGAAGTAACACCGGAACCGACTTACATCGCCGACGAAACCACACCCCGCTACCGCACGACGACCGAAGGGGTGGCCTACCTGCGAGTGGCGGAAGGGTGCGACTATCGCTGCGCCTTCTGTATTATCCCCCACCTGCGAGGCAATCAGCGCTCGCGCTCCATTGAGTCCATTGTCGCAGAAGCCCACCAGCTAGCTGCTGAGGGCGTTCAGGAAATTATCTTAATCTCGCAAATCACTACCAACTATGGCCTCGACCTTTACGGGGAGCCGCGTCTGGCGGAACTGCTGCGGGCCCTCGGGGAGGTGGACGTGCCCTGGATTCGCATGCACTACGCCTATCCCACAGGGCTGACTCCTAAAGTGATGGCCGCGATTAAGGAAACGCCCAACGTCCTGCCCTACCTGGATTTGCCCCTCCAGCACTCCCACCCGGACATCCTGCGGGCCATGAACCGGCCTTTCCAGGCGGGGGTGAACGATGCCATTATCGAGCGGATCAAGACCGCCCTCCCCGATGCCGTTCTCAGGACAACCTTTATTGTCGGGTTTCCGGGAGAAACGGATAAACATTTTGAACATTTGCTACAATTTGTAAAGAAACATGAGTTCGACCACGCAGGAGTGTTTACATTTTCCCCAGAAGAGGGCACCCCGGCCTACAGCCTGCCTTCCCAGCTGCCGCAAGAAGTGATGGACGTCCGCTCTGACGCCCTGATGGAAGCGCAGCAGCCAATCTCGCTGAAGAAAAATCAAGCCGAGGTGGGCAAGGTGGTTCCCGTACTGATAGAGCAAGAAAATCCCGAGACGGGCGAGTTCATCGGTCGCTCGGCACGCTTCGCCCCAGAAGTGGATGGCTTGGTTTACGTTCAGGGACCAGCCCGGCTGGGCTCTCTGGTGCCGGTGGCCATTACCGGAGCCGAGGTGTACGACCTGTACGGCCATGTGGCCACGGCGGCAGACCCGCTCGGGGCCAAGTAACAGGCAAATGCGGAAAGTTTTGCGAAATTGTTGCGAGTTGCTTAACAAAAGTTTAATGTTGAGTTAATATTTCAGCAGAACGTTTGAGCGTGAGCGGAGGTCAGAAGGGGTCTAACCCCTCCAGGCATTCGCCCAAAAAAGAAAAGAGCTTTGGCCACTGCCCGCTGGGCTCGCAGCCCGAGATGGGCCATAACAAATTACAGACCAGCCACTGCTCGAAAGCCGCCGCTCGCAGACAAATGATTCATTCGACACCCCCGCTGTTCAACTCGGAGCTTGAATCGACCGGTGTGATGAGCAGTGGCACAGGCACCCCGCCTGTCAGAGATCCTTTGTACCAGCGCTCAGACTGCTCGCAGTGCAGTTTGGCACCTGATTGACCGCATTGAAATACGTTTATAGGAGATTAAATGGATTTGTCATTCAAAAACCTAGGTCTTTCTGAAGCTCGCGTCAGCCAATTAGAAAAACTGGGTTTCACAGCCCCGACAGCAATTCAAATGCAAGCGATTCCAGAGCTGCTGGCGGGACGGGATGTGGTGGGCCAAGCGCAGACCGGCACCGGCAAGACGGCGGCGTTTTCCCTCCCCATTTTGGAGCGCATTGATTTCAGCAAGCCGGCAGTGCAAGCCCTGATCCTGACCCCTACCCGGGAGCTGGCGCTGCAAGTGAGCAACGCCATCCGCGACTTTAGCGGCGACCGGCGCTTGGGCATTTTAGCAGTTTACGGCGGCTCGGCGATCGACCGGCAGATCCGCTCATTGCAGCGGGGCGTGCAAATTGTCGTGGGGACACCCGGGCGGATTATCGATTTGCTCGACCGGGGCTACCTGAAACTCGACCAGCTGACTTGGCTGGTGCTCGACGAAGCCGATGAAATGCTGAGCATGGGCTTTATTGATGATGTCGAGAAAATCCTCAGCCAAGCGCCATCCGAACGGCAGACCGCCTTTTTCTCGGCGACGATGGATATCTCCATTCGCCAGCTGGTGAACAAGTTCCTGCGCGAGCCGGTCAACGTCAGCATCAAGCAGCAGAAAGCGACGCCGAAGCAAATCGACCAGCACGTTTATATGGTGCCGCGCGGCTGGACGAAAGCCAAAGCCCTGCAGCCGATTTTGGAATTGGAAGATCCGGAATCTGCGATTATCTTTGTTCGCACGCGGCGGGCGGCGGCTGAGCTGACTAGCGAGCTGCAAGCTGCCGGTCACAGCGTGGACGAGTACCACGGCGACTTGAACCAAGCCCAGCGGGAGCGGTTGCTGAGCCGGTTCCGCCAGCAGCAAGTGCGGTGGATTGTGGCCACGGACATCGCAGCTCGCGGGCTGGATGTGGATCACCTGACGCACGTGATCAACTACGATTTGCCCGACAGCGTGGAAAGCTATGTGCACCGGATTGGGCGCACCGGGCGTGCCGGTAAGACAGGAACGGCGATTTCGCTGGTTCAGCCGTTTGACCGGCGCAAGCTGCAGCAAATTGAGCGCCATGTTCGCCAAACCCTGAAGATTAACTCGGTGCCGAGCCGGTCGCAAATCGAGTCCCGCCAGCTGGAGAAACTGCAAGCCCAAGTGCGGGCTGCTCTCACCGGCGAGCGTTTGGCCTCGTTCTTGCCGATTGTGTCTCAGTTGGGAGAGGAGTACGACGCCCACGCGATCGCGGCGGCGGCTCTGCAAATGGCCTACGACCAAACCCGTCCGTCGTGGCTGCGCTTAGAGGCTCCTGTGGAAGAGCCGTCGGCTTCTCCCAAGCCCAAGCTGATCAAGCGGGCTAAACCGTCTGTGGGCCAGCCTTCGATTTCGCCGAGCCCTGTCTCGCAGACTTCTGTGGGGCAAACCTCTGTGTCGCAGAACGGCTAGTCCGGGTGAGTTAGTGGTGTTCTGGTGGTATTTGGGGATTACCCAGATGCCACCCGGGCGCTAAGTGCCGGTCAGTTGCTTTGCGAATAAATTGCACAAAATAGAGATAGCGCCGGTAGCGTTTCGGCAGCGGCTGCAATGGGTGAACTGTCTGTGAGTCTCACAGGTGGTTCATCTGTTGTGTGCCGGTGCCGGTGTGCTGCCGGTGTTTGTTTCCTCTCGTTCCCAGGCGGAGCCTGGGAACGCCCTTTTAGAGGCGCTGCCTCCTTTCAAGTGACAAGCAGCATTACTAGCCCAACAGCTTATAAACCGGCCCCTCCTGCCGGCTGTGATATTGATGTGCAAATTAGATGCGCGAATGCGCGAGGGCGGGGCCAGGGGTGGGGCAGAAGTGCCGGTGTGGGGGAGAAGCGCTACAACAGATAAGTCACACCGACTTCGGGGCTGCAAGTGCTGAGACTGCGAAACTGTTTTTAAACCAACACACGCTAGTCTCTCATCAGACCCAAAGCAATCTGCACTACAGTATTAATCACAAATCCCTGAGTAGTTTTTCTTATCCCTATCTTATTACCATCCTGCTCAGTTTTAGCCCAAGTATGTTACCATTGCTGTCAACTCCAAGATCAAGACGATCTTGTCCTTCACTGTTCTCAAGACGAGCGATAAATTCAAATGAACCGTCAGCGGTTTCCTCAGTAATCCTGATTAGATTCCCGTTTCCATCCGAGGCATAGCGTTTTTCTGGCATAGTGTGAAACTCCTAAAAATCAGTCAAAAATATTGGCGTGCGGCTCATGTCCACCCACTTGACTCGACCTAATGTCCTCTTCTCCAATAAGATAACCCACTCGCTCAAAACTGAAAAGCAGAAAAAAGTTGGCAAAAGTTGGCTCTCTCTCAAATTGGTATAGAAAATGTGCCGGCGCGGCCAAAAAAGTTGGAAATAGTGAGCAAAAGTTTGGTAACGACAGCGAGATGGCCGGCACACATGTGGACATCCCTCAGATATGGGTTCCTTTAGAAGAAATCTTTTATGGTACTTCCTGGCATCTCCATCATCTCTTCTAGTTTTTCTTTAGTGATCTTGACAATTTCCAGGAGAATTTGTTGGATCTCATCGGGATCTGTATCTAAACCTGCTTGAAGCAGATCCTGCCATTGACCTTCAAGAAAAGCACGAAGCGTATTATAGTAGTTTGAACCTTTTGCATGGTGTTTCTTGTGGAAATCGTCAGGCAAAGGCATTAAGTTTTCTGGGCCATCTTTGTTAAAAACACCATAGCGTTCGGCTTGAATCACTAAATCGCTTTTCTTACAAAGATCGTGTGGGATGATGTGATGGTTAGCATAGCCTCCTCCTTTACTAGGATACTTCTTTTTAAGAAGGCGTTCTCTAGCTTCTTTCTGTTCCTCATTAAGCTCGTACAAATCGGAATATATATTTATCCGGCGTGGGACTTTCTCTCGTCGATCGGGACGTTTTAAGAATAAATCTCCAGTGGACTGGTCATACCTGACCAAGTATTGGCCTGGTTCGATCCCCCAGTGTTTACATTGCGATTCGCGAAGCTCCCAGAGCTCCCAATCATCTTGACTCCCCATATTCTTCACCTCACCTTAATAAACCCAAGTAATTTCAGAAGAAGAATAAACAAGATTTCAATTTCATCATCCCTCAAGGCATGTTGCAGCTGAAAGCGCAATTTATCCCGATCTAGACCTTTGAGCTTTCGGACAACTTTTTTTTCTTCAGGTTCTAGTCTATTGCGAATTTCAAGTTCTTCAAATTGTCTGCCAAACTTCTTTAGTATTTCTTCAGCTGTTGACTCTCCGACGGCTTCGCGAAATTTATCTGGATCAAATGGCGGGGGCTGTTTTGGCATCCAAGGAGGGTCAATTGAGCTGCGACCATTGTTAAAAACAATGTCTATAAGCCAGCAAGTTAGTCCGACTGTGAAGAGAGCAGCAATAAACGACCACTTGATGAGGGTCCCAATAACGCGGACGACCACACCTAAGACTTGAATAGTTCGCTCTAAAGCTGTCTGGGATTTTTCTGATTTTTGGGGCTTTTCGTCATTCATAATTCAGCCCTATCTCCGCTACAATACTATTTGAATTCTAAAAAAAATGCCCAATTTATATTCAAGCTCTCTCTCTCGAAAGATAACCTTTGCATCGAAAAGCAGGTGTAGAGCAGAGCGCAATACCACGCCTATATCTTCCAGTTACAGGTTAACGGCTGATATTTAACTGCTTTGCTTCCTATTGCTAGGCTAGCGCTGCTCCTCAAAGCTGACAAGCCGAAAAAAGTTGGAAAAAGTTGGATCTTTCTCAAATTGGTATAGAGAATGTGCCGGCGCGGCAACAAAGTTGGAAAAAGTTGGAAAAAGTTTGGTATAGTAACCATAGCGCTCTCACCGGCACACCTGTGGACATCCCTCAGATGTTGGCTCTTTCTACCATTGGCAGATAGAATCGGGATTGCCAGCCGAACAAGTTGGAAAAAGTGGGCTCTCTATCAACTTGGTATAGAGAATGTGCCGGCGCGGCAAAAAAGTTGGAAAAAGTTGGAAAAAGTTTGGTATAGTTACCGCAGCGCTCTCACCGGCACACCTGTGAACATCCTCAGATAGAGCAGTAGCCAGATTGCTTAGGACAGTGGACATTCTAGGGCAGGCCGTTCCGGACGGGCGCATAGCTGCGTTCCTCAGCCCCTACGCTAAAGCGCGACACCTGCCCTGCGGACACACCCGCAGGACAGGCATCTTGCTTGTCCCAATGTCCTTGAGAACAAGGGACATGCCTTGTCCATTACTGAGCTGTCCATTGCTATATTGGCTCTTCCTAGGATTTGCCGGCAGAATGGGAATGGCCAGCCGACAAACTTGGGAAAAGCTGGCTCTCGCTAAAATAGGGAGATATAGCACTAGCCACTAGCCACTTAGGTTAGGACGTAGGACAGGCGTCTCGCCTGTCCCTGTCCCTACTAGCAAGTGAGATGCCTTGTCCATTACAGAGCTGTCTATTGCTATAAAAGGGGTAGGCGCGGCAAAAAAGTTGCAAAAAGTGGGAAAAAGTTTGGTATAGTAACCCCAGTGCTCTCACCGGCCCACCTATGGACATCCCTCAGATATTGCAATTTGTCGATGAAGCGGTCTGCGCCAAGACCGGCAAACATCTCAATGACTTGCAGCGGAGAATTATCGCGGGAATACTGAAGGGCCAAAAGTATGCCGGTGTTGCAGAAACTTATGGGTATAGCGCCAAGCACATAAAAAAAGCCAGTCACGAACTCTTGCGCATGCTATCTGATGTCTTTGGCGAAGACGTTAAGAAAAGTAATCTTGAATCAGTCCTAGATCGCCAAATAAATTTTACTATTGTTGGCAATAAAAGCGCAACTATTATAGGTATAGGCTACATCAACAGTTGCCCCGATTCCTCCACTTCTCCCCCAGAGAAAAGTCAACCGGCAACTCGCGACTCGCCTCCGGACATCCCGAAAATTAAAATAGAAACAGTTAATAAATTGCGAGACTTTGGCTTGCGCGACGAGCAAATTGCAGAGGCGCTAGAGCTCCCCTTGGAGGTAGTTAAGCAGGTAGACTTCGAGGAGTGAGAAAGCCCCTCTTGTTTCTCGCTCGCCACCGGCAGCGGAAGCGCCAAAACACTTGTGCCGGCTGTAACTCTTCCGCCGCACGCCATATCCCTTAACAGAGTTGCTCTCGCACCCACTGACGAAATGCCCGCCGCGCCGCACCGGCACCCTCCGTCTGGCTTATTTTCAAATATTCCGAAATCTTCTCCACAACCGGCAAATTGGGAAATGTCGGGCTAGTACCCACCGGCACATATTCCCCCGAGCGCAAAACAAAAATTTCCACTCTCCCTTCTGCATAGCGCCACAGTTCCGGCACACCCAGCGCCACATAAGCAGACAGCTGCGTTTGTGAGGTAATATCAACTTCAAGGGCTAAATATGGCGGCGGATATGCAGATAAATCGCTCCGCTCTTTGCCCACCATCCGCGCAGCATTTTGAATGTAAAAACAATCGTCTGGTTCAACACCGGCTGCCATCTCTGGACGCTTAAACGTTGTCGAACCATAAGGCTCCCAGTCTGTCCCCAACTCATCCAGCAATATTTTGACAAACTCGCCAATCAGTATTTTGGCTTTTTCATGTTTTGGTAGCGGCATCCGAATCTCCAAAATTCCCTGATAGTAAGCAACTCGCGAACCGCGACCCTCTCCGATTTCTTCTAAAATTGCCTCAAACTCCGCCCAACTAATCTCTCGCAAGGTCAGCCGCTGTCCCGGTTGAACGTCTATCTGGCGCAATTGCAGTGTAACCACCATCTCAGCCTCCTTTCGAGGTAATCGGTTTACTCCCACAGTTCAGTTAAATCCAAAACAAACTCAGGTAAGACATCTTCACTTGATAAAATTATATACCCCAAGTTGCTACTTCAAGAGGCAGAGCCTCCAAAACGGCGTTACGGGCATTGCCCGTAACAATGTTTGTAGTTGGGCTTTAGCCCTACCGACTCCCCAGCTGCCGGCCAAGTTTTCTTATGTGGCGGTGTGCGCCGTTCCGAAGCGACTGCCTCCTTTCGACCATAAGCAGCATTATTAGCATAACAGCTAACCGTTACCCAACAGCGCGACAGCTGCAATTTGTCAGCCGGCAGTTAAAAAAAGCCGGCTTGCCTAGAGGCAGCCAGCTTTTGGAGTGGGGATTATCTATACCGGCAGGATTTCTCAAGGCAGCCGGTGTGTCAAAAAGCCGCATTTTTATTTACTTTGAAGCGATTAATATGAATTGCCGGTGGAAAACTAGGCGTTCTGCTGAACTTTGCGACTGCGCAACCGGGCCAAGATTGCGGCACCCAGCGCCAAACCGCCGAGAGTAGTGGGTTCGGGTACGGCTTCCGAACCGGCGAGCACTTTGTCACTTCCGCCACCAGCGTTCACCTGCTGGAAGCGACCCCCAGCCTGCAGTGAGCCATCTTTAAATCCACTTTGGAATGCGCTTTCAACACCGGCAGCAGTGAGGTTAGCGCCGCTCAGCAAAAAGCTCACACTAGAAGATTGGCCGGCAGTCAAACCAGCTTGGGGATTGCCACCGACAAAGTTGCCAGAACCAGCGGAGCGAATGCCGAAACGGAACGTCTCGGACGTTAAACCGGGTATCGAGACATTGTTGTAAGTCTGTGTAAAGGCGCTGGAACCTGGATTGTAAGTGTATGCGCTGACGATAGTCGGCAGGTCGAACGCCACCCCAACCAGAGTTGCCTGAGTTGCCCCCAACCCAGTTGAGCCGTTAGTGGTGTTTTTGATATCGAGGTTGAGCAGTACCTGTGCCCCCTGCTGGACAAAATTGAAGTCCAGCTTAGCTGTGGCGCCGGTGTTCTCGGTACTGCCATACTGGGGAGCGATGGACAAGCCGAAAGCCTGTGCCGGCGCTGCAGTTAGCGCGGTTGATGCGAGGGCCATCCCGGCAGCCAGAGCGGTTGTGCCGGCAAGAGCGCGAATGGAGAGAGAGGTTAAAACATAGGTGCTTTTCATATTTATTCCCACCTTCTAAGAGGAGAGATGCTAAACTTTCAGGAGAGATGGCTGAGTTGATGAAGCTTGCCGGTCTGTCCTTGTGGTTTACCGCTACTTTTATTGTGGCACTCTTATACCGCAATTCGTAGCAGTTTGCCTATAGCTTTAACCAAAATTTTTTTTCGCCCGGTTTTTCTTAAAGATTGAGTGAAATTTATCCCATATCCGTATAATTACGCTTGACAAGCTGCCTGCCGCATGCTTTTAGAACGGGATCATTCCGTAAAATCACGGAAGAGAGGATGGATAAGTTTTTAAGATATGTTAACGGGATGGCCTATGGATGTAAAAGAAAGTTAATGGGAAATCTTTAAATAACTCAAGTTGCTAGTTACAAGTGACTCGGGATCGATAGCGAAGCGGGACGCGATAGCGTCCTTCCCCCCCTAGCCCCTCTTAAAAAGGGGGGGAGATTCTTAAAGCCCCCCAAAGTAGGGGCGGGCCCTTCCGCCCCGATTGGGGGGATCTGAATGCTTAGACTTGCAGGTTGCAACTTGGGTTTAAATAACTGCTGGGGTTGGGAGGCGGGGTCAGGGGTGGGGGGGTTTCCTGAGGCAAGAGTAAACCGGCAATTTAGGGCAACTAGCCAGCTCGCTTATCAAGCCGCCGGCAGGGAAAGAAGGTTTCAAGGCTGCAAGGCTGTGACGCATTAATACCAATTTTATTTAATGGTGAAACAGATAGTTCTGGCTCCCCCCTTTTTAAGGGGGCTGAAGGGGATCTCAGAGACTGTTTATAAAGAAAAGTGAAGGAGCCAGAAACCGGGGGCGGCCACTATGCAGCCGCCCCTACAGGCTGTGGGCCACCATTACAGGGGCGCTTCTCAGTTGGATGAAGTACGCTTAAGAAAACCGGTTTATTTAAGAAACCGGGGTTCTCAGTACCTAACTAATATGAGAAAGGTTATATTTTGTTGTGCGCAGCGACGAAAACCGACTGCCTGTTGTGCTGCCGGTGTTGGGAGTGGGGATTCTCAACCTGGGCACAACTCCGGCGTCAGTCGGTGCGATCGCTGGCTGTCTTTCTACCTGGTGCAAAGCGCTTGATCGGAATTGCCGGTGGAAAACTAGGCATTCTGCTGAACTTTCCGACTGCGCAACCGGGTCGCGAGTGCGCCACACAGTGCAAGACCGGCGAGAGCGCTCGGTTCGGGTACGTCTACCGGATCTGGGTCAGGTGTGACGAGGCTGGCGAGCACTTTGTCACTTCCGCCACCAGCGTTCACCTGCTGGAAGCGACCGGCAGCCTGCAGTGAGCCACTTTGATATCCACTCAAGAATGCGCTTTCAGCACCGGCAGCGGTGAGGTTGGCGCCAGTCAGCAAAAAGCTCACACTCGTAGATTGGCCAGCGGTCAGACCTGCCGTGGGATTGCCGCCGACAAAGTTACCAGTTCCAGCGGAGCGCATGCCGAAATCGAATGGGCCGGCCAAACCTGGTATCGAGACATTGAAGAATTCCCGTACAAAGGTGCTGGAACCTGGATCGAAATTGAAGCTGCTGACGATACTCGGCAGGTCTAACGCAACCCCAACCAGAGTTGCCGCAGTCGCCCCCAGCCCTGCAGTGCCGTCAGTCGTATTTGCAATACCGAGGTTGAGCGTAACGCCCCCAGCACTGTCCACAAAGTCGAAGTCCAGCTCAGCTGTTGCGCCAGTGTTTTCGGTGCTGCCGTACTGTGGAGAGATAGACAAGCTGAACGCCTGCGCCGGCGCTGCAGTGAAGGCGGAAGAGGCGAGGGCCAGACCGGCGGCCAGAGCGGCTGTCCCGGCTAGCGCACCTTGAGGCAGAAGAGAGGTAAAGAGATTAGTGCTTTTCATAATTCCCATCCGGTAAGATAAAAGAAGCTGAACTGTCGGGATAGATGACTGAGCTGAGCCGGTCTGCGACCGCGTATCTGTCCTTGACCGACGCTTTTAGTATGACACTCACCTCTACCCGTTGCAAGCCCTTCCCTCTATTCTTTAACAAAAAATTATGTTGGCTCCGTTTTTCTTAAAGTTTCAGTAAACTCTCTCAAACATCCGCATAATTGCGGTTGACACTAGGTGCGTCGCATGCTTCTTATTTCGGAACTACGCAAAATCTCGGATACAAGTATTTATACTTAACTCAAGTTGCTACTTACACAAAATCTAGGCTTCGATAGCGGAGGCTCTACCGTTTTGAGGTTCTAACGTCCCAACCCTCTACAGCTGCCGGTGGCCATAACGCTCTTTAATGAAACTTGGGAAAAGCAGATATCAGGGGGCGGGTTGACAAAAGATATCTACTTTGGACAGACCCTATCTGTAAAGCCGCCGCTACCGGGAGCAGGCCATTTTTGTAAATCCATCTTTTGTAGGACAGGGATATATGTGGGGGAGAGAAGACATTTATAAACCCGCCCCGTTCGGTCATATATGTGAGGTAAATTTGCAGCAGCGCCAGTCAGTTACACTTGCCGAAGTAGCTGAGCAGACCGGCACAGATGAAAAAGCTGTCCGCACTATGCTACACTCCCTAGTGGAACAAGGCAGCTTGCTGGATCTAGAAATGGCAGGTGAGCAGCGCTACCGGCCTCGACTCGCCCCCAAAAAAGGACGCCTGCTTGGTAATAATATCTGGCAGCAGCTGGAGGAGTATCCGATTTTCAGCGACGGGCTTTCCGGCAGCAGCGCTAAAAAATAGCGCTCAGCATCTATTATAACCAAAGTTGCTAATTATAAGTGAGTCAGGCGAGATCCCCCCTAGCCCCCCTAAAAAAGGGGGGGAACATCTCAAAGCCCCCCTTTTTACCCTTCCCGGATCTGCCTGGGAACGCCGTTTTGGAGGCGCTGCCTCCAACAGTTGCAACTTGGGTTATTATAGGATGTGGGCGAGCTTAAAGTCAAGGGTCAGTTCGAGCAAGAGGTGCGCTTGTGGGGAGCGAGCAACCAGGTAAATTTCCAGCTTTGCATGGGGAGTTTTTGCGCCGCAGCTGCCCTGTTAACGCCTACCCTGACGCATATATCTGGCAGACTGCTGTTGGCGAGATAATCACAACTTGTATTGAGGTACGCAATGTCCAAAATCGTTTCAGTTCACTCCTTCCGTGGCGGCACCGGCAAATCGAACTCGACGGCGAACCTAGCCTCGATCGTCGCTGGTCACGGAAATCGGGTTGGCATCGTTGACACGGATATCCAATCGCCTGGGATTCACGTCCTTTTCGGTTTCGACGAGGAAAAGATGAAACTCTCCCTGAATGATTACCTGTGGGGGCGGTGCGCTATCGAAGAAACCGCCTACGATGTCACTGAGGTTCTCCGAGACAAAGCCACTGCAAACAGCCGCATTTTCCTCATCCCCTCCAGTCTCAGAGCTGGCGAAATTGCCAAAGTCCTGCGTGAGGGATACGATGTGGGCTTGCTCAATGAAGGTTTTCAAGAATTAATCGAACGTCTGGAGCTGGACTACCTGTTTATTGACACCCACCCGGGACTCAATGAAGAAACCCTGCTTTCGATTACTATCTCCGATGTTTTGGTGCTGATTCTGCGTCCTGACCGGCAGGACTTTCAAGGAACGGCTGTCACGGTAGATGTGGCCAGGAAGTTGGAAGTGCCCAAGATGTTGCTGCTCGTTAACAAGGTGCTGACGTCTTTCGATTTTGAGGCGATGCGGGAACAGGTGTCGAATACTTACAACGCCACAGTAGCCGGTGTCTTGCCCCTCTCGGAAGATATGGTTATGATGGCCAGCAGCGATCTGTTCTGCTTGCGCTACCCCGCTCATCCCTTCAGCAGGGAGATGGAAAAGGTCGCCCTGCAGATTATGGCCTGAAGCTTGAATCCAGGAGGAAACTATGAGCGGAAAAGGGTTCAATCTTTCGGGGGGAGGGGGATCGGAGGGGGAAAGCGCAGGCGGTCATAGCATGCTTGATGTTCTCAATTTACCTGAGGACGAGCAGCAAACGATCAAATGGATGATGCGTCAGGGAAAAGTGAGCTTCGCCCAAGTGGAGGCTCACATGGGTGATCAGGAAAAAGCCGCCCGCACGATGCTCGATACGCTGATAGCAAAAGGCTTCGTGCGCGAGACGCTGGTGGATGGGCAGCCACATTACCAAACTCAGCTCGCCAGCAAACCGAAACCCCTGCTGCCTCCAAAAATTTGGAAAGCTTTGGAGTAAGGGTGAAGAAACCCGGTTTCTTAAAGAAACCCGGTTTCTGGTACTGGGTAAAGAAACCGGGTTTCTTTGAGAAACCCGGTTTCTGGGATCTCAATCTTTTGGCAGTCGCCGCACTGCCAGCATGGTGATGTCGTCAAACTGGTCGGCGTCGGCTATGTGCTGCCGCACCTGTGTTTCGATTAGGTCAAGCAAACCCTTTGCTGAGGGGGGAGGAGACTCCAGTACAGCTAGCAATCTTTCGTCTGTAAATAGCTCGCATGCGGGGTTGTGGGCTTCGGGAACGCCGTCGGTGTAGGTGAACAG
>JALOOK010000236.1 GCA_025454445.1 Oscillatoria sp. Prado101
AACCGCATCACACACGCTACATTTGCCTCAGTCAAAGGCATTACAGTTAAAAAATCATAACGAGCTAACCCCAGGTTCTCAAGCACCCGCAGGCGTTCTTTAGGGGTTTGTTCGAGAAACTGGATACAGCTGCTGCGCAAGTCTTGAGTGGAGGAGTTCAGCATTAGAGCACTAGCCTATTGGTTAGCACGTTAGATACTATAGCGGTTTTCAGTTGGATGAAGTACGGCCCAGAAACCCGGTTTCTTTAAGAAACCGGGTTTCTCAGTACCTCACTAATATGAAAAACGCTATAACATATTTTTGAGGGCACGGAGGGAACGCCTGCCCTACAGATTGTCTGTGCTATAGCCGCAGGACAGGCCGGAATGCCTGTCCCAAGACCAGACCCCCCTTCCCCCCTCCCCGCGTGCGGGGCGGGGGCTGGGGGGAAGGGCAACAATCTACCGCTCAATCTTGACAGAAAGAATCTTGTCACCCTTGCGGATAGCATTGACTACATCCATGTCCTCCGTTTTGCCAAAGGTGGTGTGCACTCCATCCAAGTGCGATTGGGGAGAGTGGCAAATAAAAAATTGACTCCCACCCGTATCGCGACCGGCATGAGCCATAGATAACGTGCCGGCCAGGTGTTTGTTGGAGTTAATTTCACACTTAATTTTGTAGCCCGGACCGCCCGTTCCATTTCCCTTCGGACAGCCACCTTGTATCATAAAATTCGGGATGACACGGTGAAAAGTCAGACCGTCGTAAAAACCCTTTTCCGACAGCTCAACAAAATTTTTCACCGTGTTAGGGGCATCCTTATCGAACAGCTCCAGGTGGATTGTGCCCTTTTGCGTTTCCATTATAGCGCGGGTCATCGTTTTTCCTTCCCAAAGGATGATTGACAATTTTTCGGTTGGGCGATATAATATGCAGCCCGTGGCTGTAGTGATCGCCCACAGCCCTAATATCTTAGATCGAAAGCACTCCGGAGAGACTCGCTCCAGTTAAACTCATAAGCTTTTAGGCTAATAATCCAGCTTGGTGGAGAAAAGAGCCAGTCGCTTCTCTTGCTGGGCACACCACCACGAATCAAAACTTGCCCCACCGCAGGCAAGTCGGTAGGGCTAAAGCCCTACTACAAACCTTTTCAAGGCATAGCCGACCGAACTGCCTTCCCAGGCGGTAGGGGCGGGTCAGAGTGCCCGCCCCGGAACGAGGGGATACCTCGTAGGACAGGCGTCTCGCCTGTCCCAAGTTTACAGGAGAGGGCGTCACCCCAACCCCCTCTTGAGTAGCGCTCAGGCGAAGCCCCCTCAAAGTGTGTCCTGAGTTGCTTCCCTTTCCAGAATCCTGAATATCTTGTTAGCTCGCTCGCCTAACGGAGTAGGCTCCCGATCCAACCGCAATTCCACCAGCGTAGTCGTGAACGGATAGAAAAACTTAGTCTCCTCATCCTTGAGAAGCCCGGAAAGGTTTATGTCCCCAACCCACATCCCGGAAGGGCTGATTTTCTCCTCCTCTATTGCTGACGGCTTCTCTATAAACCCGTGATAGACAACAAGCGGCGATCCGGACGACGCGATCAGGCGCATCCACAGGTTGTCCAGTTTAGGGAGACTCTCCAAATTCATGTAGAAGCATCGCAAGCTTTTGTCGCGGGTGTTGGTGTGCACCTGCAAATCGAACCCCTTAAGCGGTTCCTCTTTCCCATTCAGGCGCGTCAACAGCTCTATATTGTAATCGGTAATCGGATCGTCGCGCTCATCCACTGCGCGGAAGACAAACTGCTGCCACTTGTCTGGTTTCTTCACCTCCTTCTGCATGAAATCGCTAGCTAAACTGTACCAATTTTTAAGCCCAGTTTCGTCTGACACCTGCAACGCCTCACTCACCATTTCCACCAGATCCTCAGTGGGGTTGCTCAAGATTGTCCTGTGGTTCAGCCCATTCACCAAAACAACCGGCATCACACCAGCATTCACCCACTCGCCGAATTTCAGCCTGCTTTTGATATCGGTCAGTTCCGGATTCTTTGTCAGATCGATAACCAGCTTGCGAGTGTTGAGAGCGCATCCCCCCCAGCGCACAGTACCGTCTGTTCCCTTCTCGCTCGCCAATTTAGCGAGCCCGTCATATTTGCTTGTACCGCAAAAGATAAACACATAGGGCGTGTCCCCATTCGATCCATAAAAAGGTTGATTGCCTAGCAAATCTTTATGCGCCAAATCCCAGGTAAACCGGCTCCCCAACTCCAAACTCTCCAAAATCCGATCCCCCGCCTCCAAAAAGTCGGGTCCCAACATCCTGTTCCCCTTGAACAGCGAACCGAGCCAACTCCTTCCCTTATGCGCTAAAGGAGAGCCAAAACTTGCGGGGGCAAATCCTATCAAATGCTTCAGCCGGTTGCGCCGCACTTTTCCGTAAGCAGTCAGCCATGAGCGGATAACCAGCATGCCGGTGGAGTGGACAATCGCGTCAAACGGCTGGTCGTCATTTTTCAATATAGGGTGAATGCGCAGCGCCCGGTCGAACCCCTCGGCGATGTCCTTAATCGTCAGTTCATTAGTCAGCGTCAGGTAGTTGCAGGGGTAGAGGTGATCAACATCGTACCCCCGCTTTTCTAGCTTCTTTTCCCAAGCCCCGAACGCCCTCTCATCGCTCGAATAGCCGTGAATCAAGACAATTGGATTTTTTCCCATAGCAGTCTTTTTCCCTGATTGATGGATAGAGCCGAGCGGCTGATCAATTTAAGCCCCCAGTTCAGCTAGCTCTAACCAGCGCTCAGTCGCCCCATCGATCGCCAGCTTCAGCTGCTCCACCCGCTCGTACAATTCTCGCACCTTAGTGACTTCCCCGGGCGGTGCACTGTAAAGCGCCTTCTCAACCTCCTCTTTCTCCGCCTCCAACTCGACAATCTTGCCTTCCAGCATCTCAAACTCGCGCTTCTCTTTCGATGACAGCTTGCGCGGCTTGCTGCTATCCTGCTGTGACTTCCACGATTTCGGCTGAGCTTCCTTCGGCTTCTCCTTCACACCGGCACTCTCCCGCGCCGCAGCTTCTTCCTCCTGGCGCTTGAACTCCAAATAAACAGTGTAATTTCCCGGATACTGCCGCAACTTGCCCCCATCTTCAAAAGCAAAAATCGTATCCACCGTGCGGTCTAGGAAATAGCGGTCGTGCGAAACAGCAATCACGCAGCCGTTAAAATCCTCCAGATACTCTTCCAGCACCGCCAGCGTTTGCACGTCCAAATCATTCGTCGGCTCATCCAAAATCAGCACATTCGGCGCACTCATCAGCACCCGCAACAAAAACAGCCGGCGTTTCTCACCCCCCGAAAGCTTGTAGATAGGCGCATATTGCTGGTTCCCCGGAAACAAAAAACGCTCCAGCATCTGAGAAGCGCTAATCTGAGTCCCGTCCGCCGTCTTGACAAATTCCCCCTCTTCCTTTATATACTCAATCACCCGCTGATTCTCATTCATCGCCGCCAGCAACTCCTCAGAATGCTGGTCAAAATAGCCGATGTGAACAGTAGACCCAATCTCCACCGCACCGGCATCCGGCTGCACCCGCCCCGTAATAATATCCATCAGCGTCGATTTTCCCGCACCATTGCCCCCAATAATGCCGATGCGTTCCTCCGGAGTTAACTCGTAAGTAAAATCCTTAATTAACACCCGATCGCCATAACTTTTCCCCACCTTCACCAGATCGATCACTTTTTTCCCAATCCGCCGGCTGGGAGTAGAAATATCCACCTTACCTTCAGCCTGCTTAAACTCCGTAACCCGCATTTCCGCAATGCGCTGAATCCGAGCTTTCTGTTTCGTACTCCGAGCTTTTGGCCCCCGACTCAGCCATTCCAGCTCGCGGCGCAGCACCCCCTGATGTTTGCGCTGACTGCTAGCCGCCGCCTCTTCCGCGAGAGCTTTTTTCTCCAGATAGTAAGAATAGTTTCCATCGTAAGTATAGAGATCGCCCCGGTCAATTTCTATAATCCGATTGGTAACGCGATCGAGAAAATAGCGGTCGTGAGTGATCAGCAAAAGCGCCCCCCGAAACCGGTTCAAATAACTTTGCAACCACTCAACCGACAGAGCGTCCAGATGGTTTGTCGGCTCATCCATCAGCAAAACATCCGGTTCAGAAAGCAAAGCAGCTGCTAGGGCGATGCGCTTGCGGTAGCCGCCAGAAAGACTCCCAATCCGGGCGTTTACATCTTCAATGCCTAACTTAGTCAGAATAATTTTAGCATTCGTTTCCAATTCCCAAGCGCCGGCAGCATCCATCCGCTGCATGACGCCAGACAGGCGAGACATCAGCTGGCTGTCTCCCGGCGCGTGAGCCAGCTTGTCTGACAGTTCCTCATACTCGCGCACCAGAGCCATTTGCTCCCCACTGTCAGCAAACACCTGCTCCAGAACCGTGCGGCTCTCATCCAGATCGGGCTGCTGCGGCAAGTAGACAATCCGGGCTCCAGAATTAACCAAAATTTGACCGCTGTCAACCGGCTCAATGCCCGCAATCATCTTCAACAGCGTCGATTTGCCAGAACCATTGGTGCCGATTAAGCCAACCTTATCCGTAGCACCCAGGCTAAAACTGGCATCTTTGAGGATTTCCTTGATGCCAAAGTCCTTTTTGACCGATTGCAGTGTGAAGATACTCATCTACTTCCTATGCGCCACAGACTGTTACTAGAGTACCTTAGCACGGGTTAAGAAACGGGTGAAGAAACCCGGTTTCTTCAAGAAACCGGGTTTCTGGGACGGTTTCTGGGGTTAAGAAACCGGGTTTCTTAAAGAAACCCGGTTTCTGGGAAGGTTTCTGGGACTGCCAGCTGTCAGTCCACATCTTCGCGCACAACGCCCTCAATTTCCAAGATAAAATCTGGCCCGTAGGCTTTTGATGGCGTCTGGAAACCGGCACTCACCTCTCCCGCCAGCACTTTTCCCACAGCCGCCAGCGCCGTCAGCGCCGTCAGCGTATAGCCTTCAGGACATCGCAACCGGCTTAATGCCCTTTTGCCCGCCCTGTCTTCCGCCTCTGCCCACAACAAACTCATCCCCTGTGCGCGTTCAGCGTCAGTGGGCCCGGGGGGCTGAGCCTGAATCAGGCGCTTCTGGAAATTTTGCACCACCGGCAAGCCTAGCAACCAGCGGAGATACCGGCTTGCCACCATCGCCCGCACGGTGGATTCCGGGAATGCGGCATAGACCTCGATATCCGGAATGCCGGTGCTGTAATAGGCTGTGGACACATCCCCCCAGGGAAGGGTCACAGCGCTCACCTCGCCCCGCCCGAAGTCAATCTTCCGGGTTTTCCAGGCGGCGGGAACAGGAGTCAGTGCGCCGCCGCGCCGCACCAGCCCACCGCGATGCTGGTTCTCCACCATTGTGGTTGCGGTTCCGCGCGACACCGGGCCGATCGCTTGAAAGCCCAGGGCGAGGCGCGTCGCCTCAGGCAATCTTCTCTTGAGGTGCGCCGCCAAGCAATCCGAGGGCACAACATCGAACCCGACTCCGGGGAGCAGCATCACTCCCGCCGCCAGTGCTTGCGCATCCCGTGCCGCCGCCGCCTCGAAAACGGCAATTTCGCCGGTGATGTCCAGATAGTGGGTTTTTGTCCGCAAGCAGCCAGCCACTGCCGGTGCGGAAGTGTGGGAAAAAGGGCCGGCACAGTGGAGCAGTGCCGGCACATCTGCCAAAGCAGCGTCTAGGGCGGCGGCATCTTCCAGGGAGAAAGCGCGGTACTCCAGCCCCAGTTCGGCGGCTTGCGCCGCCAGTTTGTTCTTGTCGCGCCCGGCGAGTGTCGGGCGAAGTCCTCGCTGCACCGCCCAGCGGGCAATCAGACTGCCGGTGTAGCCGTAAGAACCGTAGAGCAAAAAATTTGATGCCATTTTTACAAATTGCTCGTTCTAAGTAGATCCGATAAATATAGCGGCTCTCATATTAGTGTGGTGCGGAGAACCCCGGTTTCTTTAAGAAACCGGGGTTCTGGGGCGCACTTCATCCAACTGAGAACCGCTATAAACTGAAAATAAAGCCGTTCCCCCCTGTCCCCCCGTTTCCGGGGTTGCAGTTCCCTCAGAGAGGGAACGCACCGTACTGCTAAATAGATATCATTGGGAAGAGTAGGGCAAATTCAAAAAATCAGGCAGAATTGCTCCTGATAAGGAGTGGGTTAATTGATGGTTGGCATTGTCATCGTAGCTCACAGCGCCAAGCTGGCAGCCGGGGTGCGGGAGCTAGCTCAGCAGATGGTTCAGGGCGAGGTCAAAATTGCCCTCGCCGCAGGGATTGACGACCCAGAAAATCCGTTTGGCACCGATGCTGTGCGGGTGTGCGAGGCGATTGAGTCGGTTTACAGTGACCAGGGCGTAGTGGTGCTGATGGATTTGGGCAGCGCCCTGATCAGTGCTGAGATGGCGCTGGAGTTTCTGCCTTCGGAAAAACGGCACAGGGTGAGACTGTGCGAGGCACCGCTGGTGGAAGGGGCGCTGGCGGCGGCGGTTGTTGCCGGTGGCGGCGCTTCTCTGGAACAGGTGATCGCAGAAGCGCGAAACTCGCTGGCTGCAAAAGCGGCTCAGCTGTCTAACCCCCCTGCAGAAACTGGGGAAAGCTCTGGCGGGTGGCAGCCCGGACAGCATACAAAGGAAATACGCCTGACTGTGGGAAATCTGCTGGGGATTCACGCTCGACCGGCAGCAAAATTCGCCGCTACAGCCTGCCGGTTTGAGTCCGAGATCGCGGTGCGCAACCTGACTCGAAACAGCGAGCCGGTGAATGCCAAGAGCATCAATCTGGTTGCCACCCTGGGAGTGCGCCGGGGGCACCAAATTGGGATCGCAGCGGAGGGTTCGGATGCCGATGTTGCTTTGGCAGCACTGCAGCAACTCGTAGAAGCCAATTTCTCAGAAGCGCCGCGTCACCCTCACCCCCCAGCCCCCTCTCCCAAAATGGGAGAGGGGGAGAAGGAAGGGGAAGCAACACTACTCCCCCCCGCCGCCGGCGTGGCGGTTGGGGGTGAGGGCAACGAGCTCACCGGCATCCCGGCATCCCCTGGCATCGCCATCGGGTGGGCGGTTTGGTATCGCCCAGAGGTTCTGGAAGTCCCAACCAGGCAAGCCGACTGTCCTGAGTCGGAGTGGCAGCACCTATTGCTGGCCATCCAAACCGCGCAAAAGGAAATTCAGGGGCTGCGCCAGCAAACCGCCCGCCAGATGGGAGAAGAGGAAGCGAGCATTTTTGACGCCCACTTGCTGTGTCTGTCAGATCCCGCCGTGCTCAACGTCGCTCGCCAGCAGATTTTCCAGCTGCGCCTCAGTGCCGCTGTCGGGTGG
>JALOOK010000237.1 GCA_025454445.1 Oscillatoria sp. Prado101
AGAGTTTGAAACGTTCTACACTAAGAACATCCTGCTCAACGAGGGCATCCGCGCTTGGATGGCTCCCGCTGACCAGCCGCACGAGAGCTTCATCTTCCCTGAAGAAGTCCTGCCTCGCGGTAACGCTCTGTAAAATGTGAAATGCCCGGATTTTAGATTTTGGATTTCGGATGAATCTAAAATCTAAAATCTAAAATCTAAAATAGATAGCTGACCAGCCGCACGAGAACTTTCTCTTCCCTGAAAAAGTTCTGCCGCTCGGTAAGGCTCTGTAAAATGTGGAATGCCCGGATTTTAGATTTTGGATTTCAGATGAATCTGCAATCTAGAATCTAAAATCTAAAAGTGATAGCTCCTGATAGTTGGTGACAAAAGAGGTTCTAGCCAGTGGCAACGTCTTTTAATAGTGCTCTAGTAATGGGGGGCGGTCGCGACCAAGAATCGACCGGGTTTGCCTGGTGGTCTGGTAACGCTCGCCTGATCAATCTCTCCGGCAGACTGCTTGGTGCTCACGTCGCCCACGCGGGTCTGATCGTCTTCTGGGCTGGAGCGATGACTCTGTTCGAGCTCGCTCACTTCGTACCCGAAAAGCCGATGTACGAGCAGGGCTTGATCCTGCTGCCTCACCTCGCCACCCAAGGTTGGGGTGTCGGTCCTGGGGGTGAAGTTGTGGACACCTTCCCCTACTTTGTGGTGGGTGTGCTGCACCTGATTTCATCTGCAGTTCTCGGTTTCGGCGGCATCTATCACGCGGTTCGCGGTCCAGAAACCCTCGAAGAGTATTCTCGCTTCTTCGGGTATGACTGGAAAGACAAGAACCAAATGACCAACATCATCGGCTACCACCTGATTATTTTGGGAATTGGTGCCTTGCTGCTGGTGTTCAAGGCCATGTTCTTTGGCGGTGTGTATGACACCTGGGCACCCGGTGGCGGTGATGTGCGCGTTATTACTAACCCGACGCTCAACCCCGCTGTCATCTTCGGCTACCTGGTGAAGGCTCCCTTCGGCGGCGAAGGCTGGATTCTCAGCGTCAACAACTTGGAAGATGTGATCGGCGGTCACATCTGGATTGGCATCATCTGCATTGCCGGTGGCATCTGGCACATCCTCACCAAGCCTTTTGGCTGGGCACGCCGCGCCTTCATCTGGTCTGGTGAAGCTTATCTCTCCTACAGCTTGGGCGCTCTGTCCATGATGGGCTTTATCGCCTCTTGCTTTGTCTGGTTCAACAACACCGTCTACCCGAGCGAATTCTTCGGTCCGACTGGCGCGGAAGCGTCTCAAGCTCAAGCTCTGACCTTCCTGATCCGCGACCAGCGCCTGGGCGCTAACGTCGGTTCCGCTCAAGGGCCCACCGGCCTGGGTAAATACCTGATGCGCTCTCCGACCGGCGAAATCATCTTCGGCGGTGAAACCATGCGCTTCTGGGACTTCCAAGGGCCTTGGCTGGAGCCCCTGCGCGGCGCTAACGGCCTCGACCTGAACAAGATCAAGAACGACATCCAGCCGTGGCAAGCTCGTCGCGCTGCTGAGTACATGACTCACGCTCCTCTGGGTTCTATTAACTCTGTGGGTGGCGTGATCACTGATATCAACTCGTTCAACTATGTGTCTCCCCGCGCTTGGTTGGCAGCTTCTCACTTCGTGCTCGGTTTCTTCTTCCTGATCGGTCACCTCTGGCACGCTGGCCGCGCTCGCGCCGCCGCTGCCGGTTTTGAAAAGGGTATCGACCGCGAGAACGAGCCGGTGATGGCTATGAACGAACTCGACTAATCGGAAGCGGGAAGGATGATTTAATTCTGACTTCTAACTTCTGACTTGCTTTAGGCTCCTGTGTCAAACCAGGAGCCTTTCTTTTTTGCGCAAGAAAAGTGCGTGTCAGCGGTGATAAGCTAGTTCAAGGGTGAAAATTGAATAGAACTTACGCACAACCCTGAAAGAAACCGGGTTTCTGGTCTGATGCCCAGGGCTGAAAGTCAAGAAGTCTGGTTGAGAAACCCGGTTTCTGCGTAAGTCCTATTGAAGTTTCTCCCCATCTCCCCCTCTTGCGAAACACCCACTCACTCCTTACTCAGCCTTAGCGTGGATTTCTATCCTTCTTTCTATGCCCGATTCTGATTTCACCGACGAGTTGCAATGGACGCCTGAGGCCAAGGCGAAATTCAAGAAGATTCCGTATTTTGTTCGGGCGCAGGCTCGGCAGCGAATTGAGCAGCTGGCTCGAGAACAAGAGCTAGAAGTTGTTACGGGGGATCTAGTTGAGCGAGCCCGGTTGGAGTTCGGCCAGTAATATATATTACCTGTGATTAGTTATATTATGCTGAAGTCGGGAGTGAAATATCTGGGGGGGCCAGAAACCGGGTTTCTTTCAGAAACCCGGTTTCTACGCACCTAAATGAATACTGCTATAATATCTAGGGCTGATTTCTTGCTGCGGTCGGCGAGCTGGCGAATCTCAGAAGCCACAACGGCAAACCCCAATCAGACTGCATTAAATGTTCAGTGTTCAGTGTTCCCGCGTTCGCGCCCCTACCCCACACCCAGCAACTTAAGATTCTGGGCGGCTTGGTTCAGCTTTTGGGTTCCCTCCTTGGTTTGAGTGATGCCACCGGCAGCTTGTTGAGCGCCGGTGCTGATATAATTCATAGCGGCAAGCACCTGCTGAATGGAAACGGCTTGCTGCTTGGCAGTGAGGGCAATTTCTTTGTTGCTGGCAACCACCCGGTCAATCGCCGCCGCCACGCCGGTGAAAGCTTCTGCAGTTTCCCGAGCGATTTTAACCCCTTCTGCCACAGTTAAATTCCCCTGATCAGTCACCCTAACTGTTAAATCAACCGCTCTCTGGATATCGGCTACGAGCTGATTAATCTTCTCAGCAGATTTCTTGCTCTGATCGGCCAATTTGCGAATCTCAGAAGCTACTACGCCGAAACCCCTGCCGTGTTCGCCGGCGCGGACAGCTTCCACCGCTGCGTTTAAAGCTAGCATATTCGTCTGATTAGCGAGAGCGCTCACAGTCACAGAAATACTGCCGATTTGACCGGCTTGCTGACTCAATCGCTTGATCGATTCCGCTATCGCGCCGACTTTTTGCTGGAGCGCCGCCATCCCCTCCAAAGTCCGCCCCACCGCTTTATTACCTTCCTCCGTAAGCGTCAGTGCTCGCATTGTGCCGGCGGCTAGCACTGACGCTTGCTCTGCTGCAACCTTTGAAGAAGCCCCCAACTCGCGCATCGCGGCGTTACACTGAACACAGGAAGCCGCCTGCTCAGAGGCGATGCGTTCTTGTTCCTCTATTGCCGCAGCGATTTGCTCAGAAGAGTTAGCGATAATATTGACAACTACCTTGAGCGGCTGAATCAAGGCATCGGTCAATAAAATCCCAAAAATAAGAGCGGTGAGAGGCCCAATTATTACGCCGAGGAAAACCCAGAAGCCGGTGTTAACTACATCCCTATCGGTTGCTTGCTTGGCTACAGCTGCCATTTGCCCCTTCACTACCAGGAGTTCTTGAAGTGAAGTATTGGCTGCTATAAATGCCGGTTCTTTTTGAGAATAATTTTGAAAATTTATTTTATCTAGCAGAGCCGAAGCTGCTTTTGCTGCTGCCATTTGGGGGGAATTTACCAGCCCGCTCTGCAGCAATTCAGCCTGCCTTGTTATAGGTCTGGGAATGCCTAATTTCTGGAATTCTTTATACATTCGCACGAATTCCTCATGAGATTGCTTCCAGCTTTCCCAGTCCTGAATAAATTTCTGGTATAGAGGTTCTTCTTTTTGGGTGCGGGGAGTGGCTTGATCTTGTTGAAATCCGGCTTCAATCTGCAGCCAAGCCTGCTCGATTGTGCTAAATTGCTTATCCCTGATCTCTGGCTTCGTTCTGGGATTGAGTATCGTTAGCTCTGCTGACTGTATTTGGCTGTGCCCGTCGCTGATTTTCCACAATCCGATGATGCTGGGCAGAGTATTGTTCGTGAGTGTGCTGATATGCTGAGTCAGCCGAGAATTTACATTCCAGCCAGCCATGGCAACAGCTAGCACTATCATGCCCATTATTAAGAATGCGCCGTTCAGCTTTTTTTTTAAGTTTATTATGCGAACCAAAGTGTTTCTCCTGACTGTTGCTGACTTCCACACTCGTTAATCTTTCTAAAAGAAAGATAACAGTTATTAAGGGCAGGGGGGAACAACGAGATTGCGATTGCCGGTACTTAAGGAGGCAATACCTGGCAGGGGGGGAGTGTTCAACCTGCAAGGGCAACCGAAACGGCACGCAGAAGCTCAACCGCCGCAACGCCAGCGCTGCTCGCGAGCCGGTGCCAATAAGCAAAGCTTATCACAGATTGAGGGTAAACCGGCCCCCACTACACCAGGGTGCGGAGATTTCGCGCCACTTCGCTAAGCAACTCTGTGCTGAGTTTGGTTTGAGAAATGCCGCTGACGGCTTGTTGAGCGCCGGTGTTGATGCTGCTCATCGCCTGCGCCACTTCCCCGATAGCAACAGCTTGCTGCCGCACCGCGAGCGATATCTGCTGGTTGTTCGCCACCACCTTGCCAATCGCCTCAGAGACACCGGCAAAAGCGGAAGCCATTCTCCGCACCAGCCGCACCCCAGCTTCAACCGTTTTTATGCCCTCATCCGTCACCGCTACCGTGGAATTGATAGCCATCTGAATATCCGCCACCAAACCGCTAATCTTCTCGGCAGAATTGCGGCTTTCATCAGCCAGCTTGCGGATCTCAGCCGCCACAACGCCGAACCCCTTACCCTGAGAGCCGGCGCGGACAGCTTCCACTGTAGCGTTGAGGGCGAGCATATTAGTCTGCGCCGCCAAATCCCCCACCAACTTGGAGATGCTGCCGATTTGACTCGTCTGCTGGCTGAGCATCACTATTTTTTCAGCAACCGCCGCCACTTTCAGGTTAACCGTCGTCATTCCTTCCAGGGTTTCTTCAACAACTTGAGTTCCCCCCTCCGCCAAAGTCACGGCTTTCCTAGCGCCCGCTGCAGCCGCTTCCGCTTGCCCGGCGCACTGTTGGGAAGAAACCCCCAATTCATCCAGGGTGGCGGTTGTTTGGTTCACCGAAATCGCCTGATTGTGGCTGATGCGCTCCTGCTGCTCCACTGTCACGGCTAGTTCGGAAGAAACGCTGACAATCCTGTTAATAGTGTTCCGAATCGCAACAGACAGGGGTTTGGCGATTGCCATACTGAAAACTACCCCCAATAGAACAGCAGTCAACGGTCCGAGAATCATCCCCAGCGACACCCAAAACTGGGTTTGCCTCACACTCCGCTCCGCTTCTTGCTTGGCCTCTTCCGCAATTGCCTCATTCTCTGCGATCGTTTTTTGCAGCACGCCTTCTGCGGAATTAAATGCGGGCCGGTTAATCGTAAACACCTGCACGTTCATTTGTTCCAGCAACAGAGCCGCTGTTCGGGCAGCTTCCATTTCTGCTGATTTTTCCTTACCCAACTTTAACAGATCGAGCTGCATCTTTGCGGGAAAAAAGATGCCCGCCTGTTGAAACTGCTGATAGAGGCGCATAAAATTATCATGCTCTTGCTTCCACCGCTCCCGCTTAGAAAGAAATTGCCGCCACAGTTTATCTTCCCTCTGGGTGCGGTGCAGTGAGTTGTATTTGTTATACCCCGCCTCAATGTCCTTCAAAGCCAGATCGATCCTCGCCAGTAGCTCCTGCCTTAGTGCGTCGCACAAACTACTATTGAGGAGGGCTAGCTCACCCACCTGAACATCCCTCATTCCGTAATCTATTGTCTGGAGCGCCATGATACTCGGCAGCCTCACATCACTTATCTCATTCAAGTTACGGACAAGTTGGGAAGCGCCGCTCTCCCCTATCCAGCCCACGACAAAAACAATCACTCCCATGAGCAGGAATGCACCGAGCATCTTCGTCTGCAACCCCATGTCTTTAAATCTAAATATAAGCCGGTTCACAGTTATCCTCTCTTTCTAAAAAATAGGCGGGCAGAGAAATCCTAAAACAGGAGTATTAATGAGGGCGGGGGCGATTTATTAGGAAATTAACTCTCACTTTTTTTTATGTCGATATGGCGATGGGAACGGTTTTATTTATCCTTTTAAAGAAGCCGCGTAGGCTTTGATAAATCGGTCGTCAAACAGCCGGCTCAGATCGGGCTGTTTTTTAATTATCCCATTATCCAGTAAAAATTTGCTGATTTCTTGAGCGGCATAGGACAGAGCTGTCATGTCAGAACCTGGTTTAAATGCTTTCAGGTTTTCTGCTGGACTAAAAAATTTTATCTCTCCCTCGTATTCTTTGAACTCTTTTACCGAAACCCCAATGTAGTCAGCCATAATCTTGTACGATATCTCAGGATTATTGCGGATGAAGTCTAATGTGTCAAACCAAGTATTGACAAGTGATTGGACATCTTGGGGCCTTTCTTCAATCAGCTTGCGATCCACGACTAAATGAGAGGGAATAGCTGTTGGGAAGTCTTTGGAACTAAATAGCACCTTGCTTCCCGGAAGTTTGAGAGCCTCCTTCGTGTAAGGGAGATAAAGCCCCACCGCATCCACCTGTCCTTCTACAAAGGCTGCTACTGTCGCCCGCTGATCTAAGTTTTTCAGTTGGATATCCGTTTCTTTGAGGCCGGCTTTTTTTAGCCCTAGCAGCAGTAGAAAATGGTCAATAGCACCCAGTTGAGTGGCTACTTTTTTACCTTTTAGGTCGCCAATATTATTAATACCTTTGCGGACAATAATTGCGTCCCCTCCATAGGAGGCATCAGTTAGCAAAACAATAACCTGCTCTGGCTGAGAACTATTGGCGATTGAAGTCAGGGTGTCACTTAAAGTTTGAAGGTTAGCATCCAGCTGACCTTGGGCCATAACTTGAATGGACTTTTCATAGTCATAGAACTTGAGATCGACATCGCCGTTGTTCTTGGCAAATATTTCTGACTCTTCAGCGACTTGCCAACTAAGAAAACTCGGCCAATTACTAAAGCCCAGCCGGATGGGAGTGGTTGAGTGAGGGGTAGCGGGAGAAGTATTTGCAGTCGGGCGCGGAGATGGCGTGCAGCTGACTGCAACCATTAAACTGACCCAAAAAACAGCGATTAAACAAACTATGGTGCGCAATTTCATAGAGATTTTTTGTTTGATATTTTGGGCTATAATTGAAAATTGATTATTTGGCAAGGGTGCCCGATGCCCAATGCCATAAGCCCACTTCCCCATCGCCCCATCGCCCACTGCCCCACGCCCATTTTAATGGCGCTAGTGGCGGGGAAAACGCTCTGCCAAAAATTTCTTGGCATCTTCT
>JALOOK010000238.1 GCA_025454445.1 Oscillatoria sp. Prado101
GTTGTATTATAACTTACCCAGAAACCGGGTTTCTAAACCAAAGTCCAAGACTATCAGCGCAGGGACTCACACCAGAAACCCGGTTTCTTTCATGGTTGTGCGTAAGTCCTAGACCATCTTCCGCGGCGGACAAACGTCCGCTCGCTTCGGGAACTTTCCCACACCGCCCATTCCTGGAAGCCAGTCCCTTTCCGATTCCCCGGCGAGGCTGGTTTGTCACTGATCCCGCAGCACAGGGCCATACTTTTTTCTTTCACCCTGAACATCTGTAACGGCTCCCGCTTAGAACAAATTAAAATCGCCCGCACCACCTCTCTTTTCCGCAACTAATTTTAACTCACCCTGATTCACGTCCGCTTGTGGGAACTCACTTTCACTCTTTCAAGTCTAATCGCTATTGTTTGCGCTCCTTCCAGCCTGAAATCTTTCTTAAGAATTTTAAAGAAACAATTAAAGTAAAAGACTTGACAGAGAGAATCTCTGGCTATATTTTAGGAAAACCTGACGGCTGACTCTCCCCGAAAACTTCAGGCCCAAAGTCGGCTACGCCGACAGGACGGCGTTCCCAGGCGGAGGCTGAGAACGAGGTAATTTTTGGTATCAATACGCAACTATAGCACGAAATATTCGGTTTCGCTGTTTTTTACAGATTTTTTTACTGTGGGGGTCTGCCGGCACTCAAGCTTCCCAGGGGCTTTAGCCCCATTTTTGGGCTAAAGGCCATGATTGGGGATGGCACCGGCGTTTCTGCAGTCTCAACTCCTGCAGCAAGTCGCTGACACCTGCAGATGGCACCGGCTTTTGGAGCCGCCGGTTGAGCCGGGCGGCGAAAAGCCACTCTCCTATGTAGCCGAGCTGTTGTTCATCCCCGTACCGAGAGGAGAAAACGTCTTGGTGCCGGGGTTGTATTCCCAGGCGATTCCCGCCGGATCTTTGCTGCGACTCCATTCGGGGAATTCCGGCAGGTTTTTCCGCTTGCTCACTGTGTTGGGGTGGACATTGAACCGGCGAGCCAGTTCAGTTTGGTTGAGCGGCGATGGCAAACAGAACGGATCGGCAACCGGCACTTTTGCTGCAGTTTCTTTCTCCGCATTGTCACCGGGCAGTGCCGCTTGCGGGCGGACAGCCGACACCGGCAGATCAGTTGCCCTTGTGCTCTCCCTTACGGGCACTTCAATGGCAGCCGGCTTGCTTTCCAGCTGTTTGGGCGGTTCGCGCAGTTCGCCAGAAGAGGTTGTTTCAAAACAGTACATCACTCCCCCTTTCTCCGACACTTCAAACTGGGCCGAGAATTCTACAGCCCGCTCCTCCAGATACTGTCGGGCTTCCTCTCCAGAGAGATTCGCTTTGATGGCAAAGTCCAGCGCCGTAATCCGCCCGCGAGTGTCCTGGATTAACCGGTAGAAGATCGTATTCAGGTGCGCCTGTTTTTTCTTCTGCTGCTGATAGCGCTTCCACCCCCACGCCAAACCGAGCACCACAGCCAGAGGCGCAGCGATGCGACTGGCACCGACGAGCGCCACCATGCCCAGGGCCACAGGTAGGACGATAGGTACATATCCCCAAAGGCTGCTATTTCCGTCAAAGCTGCTCTTAGCCATTCTCAATTCCTTTTCACCGCTGTCTGTGCTAACACTGCGGAAAGCGCCATCACCGAACAAGATCCTGCCGGTGCCGGTAGCGATTGCCAAACCCGACAAAGCACAAACATTATTTATCTAATTTTAAAGTCTTCTGCCCTCTAGGTAGACCGGCTCGCCCCGCCCGCCGCCAAAGGCAACCCCCAGCGCCCCCTGTTAAACTTTTTTTGCCAGATAGTTGACATTTGCGAGCCTTATCTTTATAATGATTCAACTTGTGAGAAAATTGGCCATCGTCCCAAAACAGCCCTCAGAAGGCGGGATGAGCCAGAACAACAGCTGCCGGCAGGGTTTGGGGATGGGAACTGTTGGCAACTTTATCGGTGTGAGGAGAAAAGGTAAAAATGGCAAAAATTAAGTGGAAATGCTCCGGCGTCAGCCTTGCTGCCCTAGCCGCAACGCTGGCTGTCTCATCTGGTGCGCAAGCCGCTGTCACACCGGCACCGGCAGGCAACACTGACACTATCGCTCTCCAGCCAGCAGAACCCAGCGCTTCAGAACAGAGTGTCGCATCCGGTGCGCCCCGAGTAATACCGGCAGCCACCCCGGAGAACTTGTCGCCCATAAGCGCCGGCAACACTGACACTATCGCTCAGATGCCGGAAAACCTTCGCGCTTCACAACAGCGTATGGCATCGGGTGCCAGCGCCGATGTCACACCGGCACCGGCAGGCAACACTGAGAACTTGGCTCAGGTGCCGGTACAACCGATCACTTCACAACAGAGTATGGCATCGGGTGCCAGCGCCGATGTCACACCGGCACCGGCAGGCAACACTGAGAACTTGGCTCAGGTGCCGGTACAGCCAATAGCTTCACAACAGAGTGTCGCATCGGGTGCCAGCGCCGCAGTCACACCGGCACCCGCCGCCCCGGCGGACACGATCGCTCAGGTGCCGGTACAACCAATAGGTTCAGGACAGAGTGTCGAAGCGGGTGCGCAGGCACCTGTGACACCGGCACCCGCAGGCTCAGCGGACACGATCGCTCAGGTGCCGGTACAACCCAGCGCTACAGAAAATGAAACCGCCACCTCCGACAGCATGGGCCAAGTCACCTCCGTATCCCAGCTGTCGGACGTGCAACCCACAGACTGGGCCTTCCAAGCCTTGCAGAACCTAGTGGAGCGCTATGGGTGTATCGCAGGCTACCCGGACGGGACATTCCGGGGCAACCGGGCCATGACCCGCTATGAATTCGCTGCCGGTTTAAATGCCTGTTTGGAAAGAATCGTTCAGCTAATTGGACGCACCGACACTTCCAACCTGGTTTCCAAACAAGACCTAGCAGCAGTGCAGCAACTGACAGAAGAGTTCAAGGCCGAACTGGCGGCACTGCGCGGTCGCGTCGATGTCCTGGAAGCTCGCACCTCCGAACTGGAAGCCAATCAATTTTCCACCACCACCAAGCTCAATGGTGAAGTTATCTTTGCCGCTGCAGACGGCATCGGTAAGGGTTCCAACAGTGTGCCTTTTGTCGGATACCGCACCAGGCTTAACTTTGACACCAGCTTCACCGGCGAGGACTTACTGAGAACCCGACTGCAAGTGGTGGGCATGGATGGATTTTACCCCAACTCCAACCCCTCACCCGAGGGCGAGTTGCGATACAGTGCCGGTGCTTTCGGCACAGGAAGCAGTAATGTCGGCTTAGATGCGCTCCTGTACAGCTTCCCCATTGGCAAAAAGACAACAGTTATCTTGGAAGCCAATGCCGGTGCGGCGGATGACTTTACCAATACCGTCAACCCTTACATTGACGGTGACGGCGGTAGCGGTGCCCTGTCCAACTTTGGAACTCGCAACTCGGTTTATTACTTCCTCGGCGGTGCCGGTCTCGGTCTCAAACACGAGTTTAGCGACCGGCTGGAACTCAGCTTGGGCTATTTAGCCACAGATGCGGCCAATCCGGCAAAAGGCAGCGGTCTGTTGGACGGGGCCTACGGTGCGCTGGCCCAGCTAACCTTCAAGCCCAGCGAGCGCTTCACCCTGGGACTGACCTACGTCAATTCCTACAACACCGAATCGCTCACCGGCAGCCGGCGGGCCAATCTGCGTTCGATTCTCAATGAAGAAGCCGGTTTGGATCTGCCGGTTTCCAGCAACTCCTTCGGGGCGGAAATGTCCTGGCAACTGAGCAAGCGGTTTGTCCTGGGCGGTTGGGTTGGCTACACCAAGACCAACGTCCTGTCCACACTGGGCGGGCTTGTTGACCGGGGAACTCTGGAAACCTGGAACGGGGCTGTTACCTTGGCCTTCCCCGATTTGGGTAAAAAAGGCAACGTAGGGGGTATCATAGTTGGCATAGAACCCAAGGTTCGCAATTCCAGCGTCAGTACGACGGTGCCCGGACTCCCCGATGTATTTGGGAACGACCGGGACACATCCGTGCACGCGGAAGCCTTCTACCAGTATCAGGTGACGGATAACATTGCCATCACCCCCGGTGTGATCTGGATTACGGCACCGGATCACAACAGCAATAACGATGATGTTGTGATTGGTACAGTGCGCACCACCTTTACATTCTAAGTGGGGCGAAACAAACCCCTAGTTTGGTGCGTTCCCTCCCCGAGGGAGCGCCCCAAAATGATTTTTGAGAAACCTCTCTCTTCTCTTTCCTTGGCGCACAGGCGCGTCGGGCGCGGTTAAGAAAAAACTCCAAATAGGCATGATTCCCCGATTCCCCAGGAGCGCATTGATGCAGTTCCTTCCTAAATCTACCACAGTTGCAGTTAGCGCCTTTGTTGTTTTCTTAATTGCCGGTTGCGGTAACACTCAGGTGGCTGAGTGCAATAAACTGATTGAACCTATTAATAAAGGGCACAATCTGGTGACAAGTTTTGAGGAAAATGATCAGGCAGGTGCCAGTAAGCTGGCTAGAGAAATCGACGCCACGATTGTGGAACTGCAAAAGATAGAGTTAAAAGACGAAAAACTCAAAGGGTTTCAGGAAGGCTTCATTCAGATATATAAGGAGCTGAGCCAGACATTCCGCACCACGGCTAAGGCGCTTAAAGAAGCCAGCGCTGCTCCTCCCACACCGGCAGGTGGGGAAACCGTGCGAAAGGCAAAAGCGGAAGTGCAAGCCGCTGGTAAAGTTGCTGAGTCAGCGGCTAAGAAGGCAGACGGTTTAGCGATTGAAATCAACAGCTACTGTAGCAAAATGTAGGGTGCGTTCACGCGCACTCAAAGTTATGCTCAAAAGAAACCCGGATCTTTAATAATACGGGTTTCTTGATTTTTCTGACGGCTGTGGGAGCTTTTGGATAAGCTTTCAAATTCAACCTGACACACTATCACTGATGGATCTCGAGATTTAAGATGTAGCGACCGAGTTGCACTTTGTCTGACCAGAGATCGTATTCCAGCCGCAGATGCTCTGGTAAGGGTTTGCCGGTGAGTGTCAAGCTGCGGGTGTAGTTGCGCAGACGAATCTGGCTGTTTGCGCCCAGTGATTCGCCCTGGAGCCAAAAGCGGCTGATGCCATACATACCTTGCTCCCAGAGGTGCCGGTAGCTGAACTGACCATTCCCCTGCATTGTCATGATCGCGCGTTGGGGTGAGATTTCCAGCCAGAGGAGGCGGGAGGTTTTGCCGGCGGGCAAGGTGGCCACTTCTGGAATGCCGGTGGGAGTTGCAATATCATAGATTGCCGGTTCTGTCAAGAGGATGTGGAACCGGTCTTGGTCTTTTTGATAGACGGTAGCGGCTGTTTCAATGACAGACCATAGCGGCAGGTCTGTGGACAGCAGTGACAGGCAGACGGGCTTGCGATGATGCGTCAGCATAGCATTTGAGGAATTTTGACGAAAGAGATTTTAGGCATGCTGTCACAGTTCCCCGGTCAAAAGGTCATCGGTCAAGAGGGCACCGGTTATTGTAATGGTCAGCGGTCAGTCAGTACCCCCGGGCCTCCCCCTCGGGTGAGTTGGAAAACAAACATCACACCCCACGCAGTACTTGACACCCCGCCCAGAGCCAGACCGCTGACAGCTGACAGCGGACAGACAAATAACAGCTAACAGCTAACAACACAGAGAGCGCCAGTTGGGCTGAGAAAACGGTACGATAGCTAGCGCAATCCCTCATCAGTTTATCCCAATGCCTGCCCCAATCGCGATCGCCAATATTACGGACTCTCAGCAGCAGTTACTCATCCAAAGACCGGCTCATGGTTTATCCCTCTCTGGGAGGATTCGCGTTCCAGGGGATAAATCCATCTCGCACCGAGCCTTGATGCTGGGCGCGATAGCCACAGGTGAAACCACGATTGAAGGTCTTCTTTTGGGAGAAGATCCTCGCAGCACTGCCAGCTGCTTTCGCGCTTTGGGCGCAGAGATTTCTGAACTGAACTCCGAACTGGTGCGGGTGCGGGGTGTCGGGATCGGGCAGCTGAGCGAGCCGGCTGATGTCCTCAACGCGGGCAACTCTGGCACGACTATCCGGCTGATGCTGGGTTTGCTCGCCGGTCAAAAGGGGCGATTCTTTAGTGTCACCGGCGACGCTTCGTTGCGCTCGCGCCCCATGTCGCGGGTGGTCAAACCCCTGCGAGAAATGGGTGCCCAAATCTGGGGACGCCAGAATGACTCTCTGGCACCGCTGGCCATTTCTGGGCAGCAGCTGCGACCAATTCACTACCGCTCGCCGATTGCCTCCGCTCAGGTTAAATCCTGCATTTTGCTGGCCGGCTTGCTGGCGGAGGGCCAGACGACGGTCACTGAACCGGCGCTCTCCCGCGATCACAGCGAGCGGATGCTGAAAGCTTTTGGTGCCGAAATCAGCACTGACCCGGAAACCAACAGCGTCACTGTCACCGGCCAGGCTCAGCTTACAGGCCAGCCGGTGGTTGTGCCGGGGGATATCAGCTCAGCTGCTTTCTGGCTGGTTGCTGCTTCTATTGTGCCCGATTCCGAGCTGCTAATTGAAAATGTCGGTGTCAATCCCACCCGCACCGGCATTCTGGAGGCAATGGCGATCATGGGTGCCAACATTACCCAAGTTAATCCGCGAGTTGTTGCCGGTGAGCCGGTGGCGGACTTGCTGGTGAAATACCGGCCCCTAGAGGCTTGCCAAATTGGCGGCGATATGATACCGCGACTGATTGATGAAATTCCGATTTTAGCGGTAGCGGCTGCTTTTGCCAAAGGGACTACGGTGATTCGAGATGCGGCTGAGTTGCGGGTGAAGGAGAGCGACCGGCTGGCGGTGATGGCGGTGCAGCTGAGCCGGCTGGGTGCTCGCGTCACGGAATTGCCGGACGGGATGGAGATTACCGGCGGTGCTCCCCTGACCGGCACGGAGGTGGACAGCCTGGACGACCACCGCGTGGCCATGAGTCTGGCGATTGCCGGTCTGATGGCCACGGGCACGACTACCATCAACCGCGCTGAAGCGGCGGCTATCTCCTACCCCAACTTCACCCCCACCCTGCAACAAGTGTGCGGTTAGCGGGTATGGGGCATGGGGTATGGGGCATTGGGATGAGATCGCCCAACTGCCCTTGGCTATTTTGTGAACAATTTGTACACATTTTTGATTTCCGGAAGAAAGCATATATACAAAACCCGTCTAAACTCGGGTATTTGTAAAAACCTTTCTTTCGGATATCCCTAAATTTTAGTGCTTGGCGTCCCCTAACACCCTGGATGGA
>JALOOK010000239.1 GCA_025454445.1 Oscillatoria sp. Prado101
TCAGGACTTACGCAAAGCCTCTATATGTAGGGTGGGTTCCGCGTGCTTCGTAACCGGCACCACCACCTTAAGTGGCGTAAGTCCTGGGATTATGATATCATCTTGACAAATTCCACACAGCTGATGAAAATAGATTATCGCGATTTTCTCATTCGTTCCTGGGAGGAGGGCGATCGCGCCCGCGCTGCGGAGGTGATTGGCTCTGTTCTCGCAGAGTATGGCTTGGGCTGGGAGCCAGCCGGTGCGGATAGAGACGTGCTGGAGGTGGAGAAGTTCTATCAAGCCACCGGCGGCGAGTTCTGGGTGATAGAACAGCAGGGATTTGTGGTAGGGACCGGCGCTTACTATCCGGTTTCGCGGGGCGAAAATGCTGTGGAAATCCGCAAGATGTACTTGCTCCCGCAGGTGAGGGGGCAAGGGTTGGGCCGGTTTTTGCTGCAACAGCTGGAGAGTGCGGTTGCAGCGCGTGGCTTCACCCATATCTGGATTGAAACCGCCAGCGTGCTCAAAGAAGCCGTGCTGCTGTATGAAAGCAGCGGATACCAGCCGGCGACAGGCGTGGAAACTCGCCGGTGCGACCGCGTTTATGTGAAATCTCTGGGGAGTTAGAAGCGATAAAAAAGGAGCGATAAAATTTATCCACCGCTCCTTACAGCGTTTGGCAATTGAATAGTTCCCTGGCGGAAAAAAGGAACGAGGACAAGCAATTATAGCGGTTTTCAGTTAGATGAAGTACATGCCAGAAACCCGGTTTCTTAAAGAAACCGGGTTTCTCACGCTATATTTTCACTCGGGCAAATCCCCAAAGCGATCTCGATAGCGCCTCAATAACTCCTCCATTTCTCCCATCCGTTGCGCGGCTTGCTCGGCTCGCTGGCGCTCCTGCTCGGCTCGCTGGCGCTCCTGCTCTAGAAGCTCCTCAATCTCAAGGTAGGATAAAAAGGGCGTTCCGTCGGGACGGTAAATCTGTAATTCCTCGCCAGATAAATCAAACCGAATCCCCAAGCGAGGACTCACCCATGAATCCACTGACTCAATTAAATCCAAACCGGCTTCACCGCGCAGCCAGCTCCTGAGCTGGTTGTTGGCGGGATTGTAAATGTAATACTCCTCCACACCATACCGCTCGTAGAATACCAGTTTTCTATCCATCTCGTCCTGCCTGTTGCTGGGAGAGAGAATTTCAAACACAACTTGGGGGGCTAAGTTACCTTCTTCCCACTGCTTGTAGGAGAGGCGTTTCCCCTTGGGGCGTCCCAACGCCACCATCACGTCGGGAGCGGTGAAAATTTTGTTGTTCCCCTCCACGGGATACCAAAACAAATCACCCGCTATAAATACGTTCGGATCGTCTGCATACAGCGATTCTAAATTCTGCTCGATGACCACAAGCCAGCGAAATTGCTCGGTATTATTTGCCATAGGCTGTCCGTCACTGTCGGGGTAGATGACCTCTGTTTTTGTGGGAGATTCAATTTGAGAAACCATAACCAAGGAAGACCCATCGAATTGATGTTTCTATTCTAGCGCAAGGAGGAGCGATTGTGTTGTGCGGACAGGGGAGGGCTACCAAAATCGAATTCACCCCACTAGAGCGCTTGTCGCTTAGTGGGGGGGAATCCGTTATATCATGTCCGGTAGCACCGTTGTTGTGCCCTGGGTGGGGGCGGGTTTATTCATCTTCTGCATCTGTGCCAGAAATGTCTTGGCAGAACCCGCCCCTACAAGGTACGGCGCACAAAACCCATGCAAGCGGACACGATATTACTCTACCGTGTGACCTGTAGCTACGATCGCCTGTTTAATTGACTCTTCCGAGACTTGAGATTCCACGGAAACCGTCTTTTTCTCCAAATCCACATTCACACCGGCATCGGAGTCAACCGTTTTGATGGCTTTGGTAACGGTTTCCACACAGCCCTCGCAGACCATCGAGGGGACTTTCAGTTTGAGTGCCATAGGCTAAACCAAGTTAGTGTGCTGAAAACGATTTTACATCTTAATTATAGCGGTTCTCAGATTAGTGAGGTACTGAGAAACCCGGTTTCTTAAAGAAACCGGGTTTCTGGGCCTCAAGTACATCAAACTGAGAACCGCTATATACAGCCAAGTGAGGGCATGGGGCATGGGGCATGGGGCATGGGGCATTGCGAATCGGTAAACCAGTGCCGGTGTTGCAGTAGTTCAAGGACATGATATGATGATATCAAGTCGAGCGGCACCGTTCTGGCAAACAGCCAGACACGATAAGTGGGAGACGCGATATAGCAGTTTTCAGTAGGATGAAGTACGCCCCAGAAACCCGGTTTCTTAAAGAAACCGGGTTTCTCCGTACCTCACTAATATGAGAGACGCGATGTATCGCGTCTCTACAGCAGGCTCACCCCAAATACGCCTGCTTAACCCGCTCATCTTTGAGCAAGTCTTCCGCTGCGCCAGAGAGGGTGATGCCACCGGCTTCCAGAACATAGCCGCGATTGGCAATTTGCAAAGCGAGGTTGGCATTTTGCTCAACCAGGAGAATCGTCACGCCGCTGGCGCGGAGATTTTCGATAATAGAGAAAATCTCGCGCACGATCGCCGGTGCCAAACCGAGACTTGGTTCATCTAGCAGTAACAGTTTTGGCCGGCTCATCAGAGCGCGGGCGATTGCAAGCATTTGCTGTTCGCCGCCGCTGAGCGTTCCCGCTAGCTGGTGCCGGCGCTCTTTCAAACGCGGGAAAATCTCATATTGGCGCTGCAAATCCGCCTTGATCTCAGACGCATTCGAGCGGATGTAAGCCCCCAATTCCAAATTAGCCTCGACAGTTTGCCGAGACAGAACTCGCCGCCCTTCAGGACTGTGGGCAATGCCCAATTTTACCACCTCGTGAGCTTGCCGGCGGGTGATGTCGCGCCCGCTGTAAATAATTTGACCGCTGCGCGGGCTGACGATTTTGGAAATAGCCCGCAGCGTCGTGCTTTTTCCCGCCCCGTTGGCACCAATCAGGGTGACAACCTCCCCAACATTGACCGTGAGATTGATATTTTGCAGAGCTTCAATGCCGCCATAATTGACAGAAAGATTGGCAATCTCTAGCAGCGGTACAGGTTTTTCGTTCATCTGCGGTTCCTAGTCATCTCCCAAATAGGCTTCAATCACAGCGGGGTCATTTCTCACCACAGAGGGCTCCCCCAAAGCAATCAGCTGACCGAAATCCAAGACAGCTATGCGATCGCACAAACCCATCACGAGGGGGACGTGATGCTCAATCAGGATGACCGTCAAATTGAACTGCTCGCGCACTTGGCGAATAAAGTCACTCAGCTGGTGCTTCTCGCTGGGATTCATGCCGGCTGCCGGTTCATCGAGCAGCAAGACTTGTGGTTCTAGGGCGAGGGCGCGGGCAATTTCCAGCCGGCGCTGATCGCCGTAGGAAAAATTCTTGGCTTTTTCCTCAGCCCGATCGCGCAAGCCAACCAGTTCCAGCAACTCCAGGGCTTTCTGCTGCGTTTGCCGCTCCTCAAGGGGAGCCGGTGGCAAACCCAGCACCCCTTGCAATACCGTACTTTTAATGTGAGTGTGGCGGGCGATACTAACATTTTCCAGCGCCGATAGTTCGCCAAACAGGCGAATATTTTGAAAGGTTCGCGCGATGCCTCTAGCGGCAATTTGGTGGGGGCGGAGCCGGGTAATTTCCTTGCCTTGATAGAGCAGCTTCCCGCTCGAAGGCTGGAGCAGGCCGGTAATCGTATTAAACAGGGTTGTTTTCCCCGCCCCGTTCGGGCCAATCAGCCCAAATATCTCGTGTTTCTGTACTGTAAAGGACACCTCATTCACAGCGACCAACCCGCCAAAGCGGCGAGTTAGTTCTTTCGCCTCCAGTAGGGGCGGGTTTTGCGCCGGCCCTTTCTGTGGGTCTGCTGAGGGCAATCGCTCACTCGCTCCAGCAGGGCTGTTTGTCGCGAAGTTTTCTTGGCTCATTTTTATGCTTGAATCTGCTGTTTTTGGCTGCGATTGCGTCTTGTAAATAAATCGGGCGTTACCAAACCTTGGGGGAAGAAAATCGTTCCCAAGACGATCAGCACTCCGAAAATAATCAAACGACCGTCCCGCAGGAATTGCGCGAGAGCGGTGGGCAAGTTGGGGGTGTCGGCGAGCCCTCGCAGCACTTCTGGAAGCGCGGTGAATACCATCCCCCCCAAAACCGGCCCCAAAAACGTTCTGGTGCCACCAATCAGCACCGAGGTTAAATAAACAATACTGGCATCAAAAGTGCCTTGGCGGGCGTTCCAGGTATTGAGAAAGTGGGCGCTGAGAGCACCAACCACCCCCGCTAGGATAGCGCCCAGCGTGAATGCCAGTACCTTATAGTAAGTCGGATTGATACCCATCGCACCGGCAGCTAGTTCATCCTCGCGAATCCCGATAAAAGCTCGTCCCGCGCGGATGCGCTCCAGCCGGTAGAGGACAGCCATGCTAATCAGCAGCAAAGGCACCGCCACCCACAAATACTCAATGGGAGTTGCAAAAGGTTGGGGGATGCCGAAAATACCAACCGCGCCGCCGGTGATCTCCAAATTGAGAGAAAGCACGCGCAGGACTTCCACAAAAGCAATCGTTGCCAGCGCCAAATAAATCCCCCGCAACCGCAGCGCCGGTATCCCCACCACAACGCCCAGCACACCGCAGACCGCACCGGCAATCAGCATCTCCAAGAGCAACAAAGTCAGGGTAAATTGACTGGCGGTGCTGGGAAAAACCTGGGTTGACAGAATTGCCGCAATGTACCCGCCCAAAGCATAGAAACCCGGACTGGCCAGAGACAGCTGCCCCGCCATCAGCGGCAAGTACAGGGACAGCCCCATGAGCGCCCCCAACAGCATCGATACGATGAGAAAGCCGTAAGTCGTGAAAAATCCATCCACAGTCATTCAGGGAAAAACTATAATAAAATTATAAGTTACTGCCTACTTTATCATGTTAGAGTACAACCCGCAACTCTACTGGCCCTCTGCGGAAGATTTACCCGATTCTGACGACACTCCTGTGGACAATCAACTGCAACATTTGATTCCCGGTCTGCTGGAAGCCATTCTAGCGCTCGTCTGGGCAGCCCGCACCGATTGGTTTTTTGGCGCTGATATGGGGGTTTACTACCACCCCGACGAACCTGCCATTGTGCCAGATGGATTTCTCTGTTTGGGGGTGCCGCGTTTTATCGACGAAGAACTGCGCCTCAGTTACCTGCTTTGGGAAGAGCGGCAAATCCCCATTATGGTGTTAGAGGTCGTCTCTGAAACTTACAGGGGAGAATACAGCCGCAAAAAGGACAAGTATGCCGAACTGGGAGTTTTGTACTATGTGGTGTACAGTCCCCGCCGGCGCAGAAAGCCCCCTCTAGAAGTTTATCGCTTAGTTGATGGCGTTTATCTGCCAATGTTGGGAAATCCCGTTTGGCTGCCGGCGATTGGTTTAGGGATTGGGCGAGAGATAGGAACCTATCAAGGAGTGACGCGAGAGTGGCTGTACTGGTATGACGAGTCCGGTCAGCGATTCCTGACACCAGAAGAACGCATCCTACAAGCTGAACAGCGCCGCGAAGAAGCTGAGCGGCGGGCGCAAAGGCTGGCTGAGCAATTGCGGTCTCTGGGGATAGATCCCGATTTATCCTAGCCACATATAGCGTTTTTATTCGAGTTGTGAAATGTCCTAATCAGGACTTACGCTTGCGCCTCTATATGTAGGGTGGGGAGCGCGAAGCGCGTAACCCACCCCACACCACATTAAGCGCCTGCCTTACGCCTATACTTCGTATCCGATTGTCCGCGCACTGACTGTTTATTGCTATAGAAACCCGGTTTCTTAAAGAAACCGGGTTTCTGGCCCCTCACAGATTTCACAAATCATTTAGAACCGCTATATATAATAAACTATCCCCAAAAATGACGCAGGACAGGCCAGAACGCCTGTCCTGGCGCAGGACAGGCCAGAACGCCTGTCCACTACACCTTCTGAATCAACCGGCGACCCAGCAAACCTTGGGGTCTGACTAACAGCATCACAAACAATATTCCAAACGCAACCGCATCCTTATAAGCCGAGTAATCTGCCGGCACAAACGCCTCCACCAGCCCAATCGCCAAACCGCCCAGCACCGCACCGGGAATACTCCCCAAACCGCCCAGCACAATCACCGCCAAACCCTTCAGCCCAAAGGCAATCCCAAAATAGGGGCCGGCAATACTGACGCTAGACCCGACCAAAGTCCCCGCCAGCCCAGCAAAGAAACTGCTGAGAAAAAAAGTCAGCACAATATATAAATCCGTGTTGATGCCCAGCAAACTGGCAGTGGTCGTATCTTCCGCAACAGCCTTCATCGCCTTGCCAAATTTAGTGGCGTTGATAAAATAAGTAAGGATTGCCAGACTCACCACACACACACCAAAAATCACCACCTGTACGCTGCGGATGGGAATCGGTTTCTCCGCCGTGCCAAAGTTAATCGCCGCCGGCAAAGCCCCGTAAGTATTTGCTGGGAACGTGTAGCTTTCCGCGCCAACCAAATACTGAATAAGGTTAACAATAACCAGCGCCACACCCAAACTAGAAACCACCGTCAGCAACGAATCCGCACCCCTGCGCCGCAAAGGGCGAAAGGCAATCCGCTCAACCGCAACCCCAACCAACCCAGCCAGCGCACTGCCCAAAATCAGCGCCGGTGCGAATGGCAGTTGCACCGGCAGCGCTGCATTCGCCAGCAATCCATTAAATCCAAACGCCCCTCCCATTAGCGTGTAAGTGAAATACGCCCCCAGGGTAAAAATCGCCCCGTGAGCAAAATTAATAATACCCAATATAGAGAATATCAGCGTGTATCCTAAGGCAAAAATGGCATAAACGCTGCCAATCGACAAGCCATTTAGGAAGTTCTGCAAAAAGATAGTTTGATCCATTTTACATTTTCAACCGCAAGCGAGCGCGGCGCAACTCAAGAGGGAACATCCCATTATTGCATTTTCCCTGTAACTGGCAAAGTCGAAAGCAAAAGTAGAGACGCGACATCGGCATTCGTATAGCACTAGCCACGCACGGGAACGGACGTAGGACAGGCGTCTCGCCTGGTACCTACTGGCAAGTGAGATGCCTTGTCCATTACTGAGCTGTCTATTGCTATAGCGATTTTCAGTTGGATGAAGTGCGTGCCAGAAACCCGGTTTCTTTAAGAAACCGGGTTTCTCAGTACCTCACTCAGATGAAAACCGCTATCTACAATTAGCCCGCGCCGGCGGGCGAAAGTCTGTCGCAGTAG